>DAOTYK010000479.1:0-2627 GCA_034434855.1 Thermomicrobium sp. | reverse complement strand
GACTGATCCCGGCCTGGCGAGGCCAGGCACGATCGAGCAGCCAAGATGGGTCATCCCAGACAACGGGCGCAAGCTCACACCGGCGTGCAGCCAGTCGGGATCGATGCGCGGGCACGAGGTCTCAGAAGCCTCGTCCTGCAGCCCGCGCTCGGGAGAGCGTACTCTCAGCCATCCGCACGCTCGCTGCGTCGATCATCGTCGACCCCACAGCCAGTGCCCCACGGCGTTGGCGCTCGGCCTCGTGATACGCCTTGAGCACCTCTTTCGCCCACGCGATCTCCGCGTCGGTCGGCGTGAAAACTTCGTTGACGATCGGGATCTGTGCCGGATGAATGCACCATTTGCCGTCATACCCCAGCGCACGTGCTCGGCGGGCCGCTCGCCGGAGCCCCTCGTCGTCGCGATAGTCCGCATACGGTCCGTCGATCGCGCGGAGCCCATAGGCTCGAGCGGCCACTAGCAGTTGGTGCATGGGATAATGGAGCCGGGGCGCACCGTAGGCAACGTCCCACTCGTCCTCCATACCGATCGCACTCATCGGCATGCCAACCGAGGCCGCATAATCGCCTGGGCCGAACACGAGCGCGCGGAGACGCTCGCACGCGCCTGCGATGTTCCCAGCGTGGAGGATGCCGCTGGCCGTCTCGAGCTGCACCTCCAAGTGTACACGATGCCCGATTCCACCCGCTGCTTCGAGTTGATCGAGCAAGATATCGAGAGCATGAACGTGCTCTGGCCGCTCGACTTTCGGGACGATGATGAGATCGATCCGATTGCCAGCTCCTTCGAGCAGTTCCATGAGATCGCGATAACAATACGGCGAATCGACGGCACTGATCCGCACCGCGCGCGGTCGCCCGCACCAGTCCAACTCGTTCACGGCGCGGACGACGTTGCGCCGTGCTTCTGCTTTCGCAGTCTCAGCAACCGAATCCTCAAGATCCAAGAAGACGAGATCAGCATCGGACCGCAAGGCCTTCTCGAACAACTCAGGCCGCCCGCCCGGCACCGAGAGAACGCTCCGTTCCGGGTGCATGACCGTGCTTCCCCCTTTCGCTCACTCCCAGAACGCAGAATAACAGCCCGTGACCTGAGTCGTGCAAATGAGGCCGATCGAGTGACCGACGCGCGATCGACCCCACCGGAACGCTACAACCGAGCTGTCGTCTCAGGCGCCGTGCGAGCGACGCAGCATCTCCGTAGCCGAGCATGGACGGATGAGTCTGCACCCGCACCGCGATGCGCCGGACGACCGGTTCTCCACAGGGTACACTCCAGAGAGGGTGCCGCGATGAACCACTGGGAAGCGCTCGCCAGCCATTTTGCCGATCGTATCGCCGAGATGACCGGCCAAAAACTCGATTTCTCGCTCGCCTCGCTGGCGGTTCTCGATGATCTCCTCGACGAGTGGCTCCATCTCTCTCGCGTCTACGGGAGCGAACGCGCGGACGATCTCTCTGGCCTCATGCTTCCCCTGGTCGCCTATGTGGGAGAGACCGTCCGGCACGCTTACGGTGGAACGTGGATCGAGCGCCCCACTGGCCCAGTCCTCCGCATCGCGCAGACGATCGAGTTGGACTTGCGTCCTCTCGTGCAGGCTATTCTCGCCCAACAGCATCCGCCCGCTTTCGCTCGCCTCGCCGTTGCGCTCGATCACGAACTGGAGGAACGACTCGGAGAGTGACTCCGTGCGCATCATCGGCATCGATTTCAGTGCGGCACGCGACGCGAGTCGCAAAGTCTGGCTCGCTGTTGGAAACGCGGTCAACGACCAGCTCCACATCGAGACGCTCGCACCGATCGAAACGGTCGTCGATCGGCGACCCGTATACGCCGCGCGCATGCTCGCTCGTTTCATCGCCTCCTGCGGGCCCTCGATCGTCGCCTGCGATGCATGCTTCGGACTTCCGCTGCCCTCCAGCACTGCCCCCTGGCGCACCTGGCTACTCAGCTATCCAAGCCGTTTTGCGGACGCCGAGCAGCTGCGGCAGGAGGGAAGGGATGCACACGGGAGGGAACGGAAGCGTTTGACCGATCGCGTCGCTCGCGCTCCATTCGCACCAACCAATCTGCGTATCTATCGGCAGACGGACAGCTGGCTGCGCAGTGTCCTCCATCCCCTCGTCGCTGCTGACGCTGTCGCCGTTGCACCCTTCCAACAGTTGCGGGAAGACCGTCCGTGTCTTCTCGAAGTTTGTCCCAGCGTGTCCCTCCGCGAACTCGGTTTGCCCAATCGTCGATACAAGGGCACCGCTCTCCATCGACGGCAGTGCCGACTCGACATCCTCACGGGACTCACCCGGCTGGGGCTCGCTCTGCCAAGTCCCCTCGCGAGCCGTGCAGTGGACGATCCTGGCGGTGATGCTCTGGATGCCCTGATCGCGGCGATCACTGCGTGGCTGGTCGTGCGGGAGGAGCTTCTCGCATGCCCCCTTCCTGAAGAAGCGTTCATCGAAGGGTGGATCTACTATCCGATCCACCCTTCCCCCTCGAACAATCGGTAGGCTGCGAGCAATTGCTCGCCGATCCGGTCCCAGTCATACGATCGCTCGACCAATCGACGAGCCGCCTCGGCGAGTGCCACACGTCGTTGGGACGAAGAGAGAAGATCGACCACAGCGGACGCG
>DAOTYK010000478.1:0-1789 GCA_034434855.1 Thermomicrobium sp. | reverse complement strand
GAAGCCGACTTCCTGGCACGCCTGTACCGGTTCCACGAGACGATGCTCCGCTGGCTGGTGGAGGAACAACTCGGTGCTCCCGTCCATACCCGCACCGGTGACGCCACGCCAGCGTTCCGGGTCTGGTGGAACGCGCGCCCCCATTTGCAACGCCAGGCGGCTGCCCGCAACCTGAACCCCGACCGGATCACGCGGCCGCTGCTCGACTTTCTCCTCGCCGGCATTCCCGCTGTCCAGCGTGATCGGGAGATCCTGGCGAACCTCAACCGACTGACTCAATTCCGCAGCCAGACGTTCGTCGGGCACGGGTTCCTCGGGGTCCGGCGCGAGGACATCCTCGCGCTTTACCGGCAACGTGCTGGGCCGACCGCCGACCCGATGCAGGATATCGAGCGCCTCGCCCAGCGCTTGCAACTGGGCCCGCAGGCCGACTGGCCCGATCGCTTGCGCGAGGCCCTGCTCCAGGTGCTCCAGCAGTGGGAAGCTGCCCAGAACGACGACTGAGGAGTCGATCACCATGCCGGTCGCGCGCGTCTATCCCCTCCAACCCGAGCGAGATGCCCTCCTGCCCGCGTTCCTCGGCCGAGCCGCGCACGCTGCGGTCTACCGGGCGCTGCACGCCGTCGATCCTGCCCTGGCGACGCGACTGCACGAGGCGACCGGCCCACGCCCCTTCACGGTCAGCGTGCTCGAGGAGGGGATCCGCAGCGGGCGGCGCGAGACCCCGGCACGAGCAGGCGAGCCGCTCCACTTGCGGGTGACCTTGCTGGAAGACGACCTGCTCCCGCTGATCGAGCAGGCGCTGGCCCCAGGCACGGCGCTGGAGCTGGGCCATCTGCGGTCGACTGTCGGGCAGCCGGCCGCGGAGCATCCGCTGGCCGGACAGGTGACCTACGAGGAACTGCTGGCCATGCGGCTGTTCCCGGGCGTCGCCTTGCCGAGTCGCCTGCGCCTCCGCTTCCTCTCGCCGACCACCTTTCACCAGCGTGACCGCCACCTGCCGGTGCCGCTCCCCCGCCTGGTGTTCGCCAGCCTGACCGAGCGGTGGAACGCCTTTGCACCGGTGACGCTGGCCCCGGAGATCGTGCAAGGGACGGAGGACCTGCTCGTGGGAGCCTACGAGTTGCGGACGCGCTTGGTCGATACCGGGCAAGGGAAAGTGGTCGGCTTCGTCGGCTGGTGCGAGTACCGGCTGGAAGCAGTCGAACCGGCGGTCGCCGCGGCTGCTGCGACGCTGGCGACCTTCAGCTTCTATGCAGGAGTCGGGCACAAGACAGCGATGGGGCTGGGTCAAACGGTCCTTGTCCCGCGCCGGGGACCACCCTGATACCGGAGACGCCCGGGAGAGACAACGCCCCTGGTGACGACCGCCCGGGGAACCGACGGGGCACACCGAGCTCGGCCCGCCCAAACCGGACGAAGCGACGAGGGAGGAGCTGGCCATGTTGGTCGTGGTCTGCTACGATATCAGTGACGATAACCGACGGACGCGCCTTTACAAGCGGATGCAGGGATACGGGACACCGGTACAGCGCTCCGTGTTCGAGTGCGACGTGCGGCCGGCCGAGCTGGAGCGCGTGCGACGCCTGCTCCGGCGCCTGGTCGATCCGGCAGTCGATGGAGCGCGCTTGTACCTGCTGTGCGAGCAGTGCGCTCGGCGGGTCGAAGTCGTGGCGGGGAGACGGCGGGAGCAGCCACCGGATTTTCTGATCGTGTGACCCGAACGATCGCTCCGAACGTTCGCTCCTCACCCGAAAGGGCTATTCGCCTAGTACCGCAGTCGGGGGTC
>DAOTYK010000477.1:0-2746 GCA_034434855.1 Thermomicrobium sp. | reverse complement strand
ACACCGGAAGGTGAGGAAAGATGCTTGGAAAAGGCGCGAGTGAGTCGCTCGAGACACGACCTGTGATGTGTCCTCGTTGTGCAGCCGATTTGAGTGCAGATGATGCTTACCGGCGCTATCGCGTTTGCGGACAGTGTGGGTACCATTTCACGCTTTCGGCTGACGAGCGGATCCGACTGCTCGTGGATCCTGAGAGTTTCGAGGAATTCAACCGGCATCTCGTGTCGGTCGATCCGCTGGTCTTTTCCGATCGTTTGCCGTATCGAAAGCGAATTCTGCAAGCCAGGGAAGAAACCGGACTCCGTGAAGCGGTCGTGACCGGTATAGGGCGTATTCGTGGTCACGAAGTCGTGCTGGCTGTCCTGGACTTCCGTTTCTTGGGCGGAAGCATGGGATCGGTCGTCGGCGAAAAGGTCACGCTGGCGTTCGAGCGGGCAGCTGAGCGACATCTGCCGATCGTCACGGTTTCTGCCTCCGGTGGAGCTCGGATGCAGGAAGGTATCCTCAGCCTCGTTCAGATGGCCAAGACGACCGCCGCAGCCAAGCGTGCCCACGACTCCAACGTGCCCTACATATCCGTGCTGACTCATCCGACGACAGGCGGAATCTATGCCTCGTTTGCCAACCAGGGCGACATCATTCTCGCGGAACCGGGAGCATTGATCGGCTTCGCTGGGCCGCGCGTCGTGAAGGAGACTGCCGGGCATGAGCCACTGCGTTCACACTCGGCCGAATTCCTGTGGGAGCACGGCTTCGTTGACCAAGTTGTCGATCGACGTCGTTTGCGTGACACGATCGGATTGATTCTCAGGCTCGTTTCCGCTCATGGGACAATCGGTGGCCGATCAGTTTTGCGTCGTAGCCATTCGGTCGACGTGTCGAGGCGACGGGCATGGGACATCGTCGAGCTGGCGCGTCATCGGGAACGTCCGACGACGCTCGACTTGATTCGCCGGATCAGCCCACAATTCATCGAACTGCACGGTGACCGCGTCTACGGCGACGATCCTGCCGTCGTCGGTGGGATCGGCGAAATCGCCGGACGCGGTGTCGTCATCATCGGACACGAGCGCGGACATGGCGATCCGAGGAGGCGGAATGGTCAGGCATTGCCGGAGGGGTATCGCAAAGCGTTGCGGCTGATGGAATTAGCAGCACGTTTGCGCATGCCGGTGATTACCTTGATCGATACGCCGGGTGTCTATCTCGGCGAAGGAGCGGAGGAACGAGGAATCGCGTCGGCGCTGAGCCAATGCATTGCGGCGATGAGCGTTTTACCGGTGCCTACCGTAGCGGTGATCATCGGTGAGGGGGGGAGCGGTGGTGCGCTCGCCCTGGCAGTTGCGGACCGCGTTCTCATGCTGGAGAACGCGATCTACAGCGTCATCTCACCGGAGGGAGCAGCTGCGATTCTGTATCGTGATGCGTCGCGGGCACCGGAGGTGGCTGAATCGTTGAAGATCACCGCACCGGATCTCCTTCGGCTCGACGTGATCGATGGAATCGTGCCTGAACCGGAAGGTGGGGCGCACCGCGATCCGGATTACGCCGCTGTTCTGGTGCTGGACGCCATCGTCGAGGCGCTGAACGAGGTCGTCGATATTCCTCCCGACAAGCTGGTTCGCGAGCGGTACCGGAAGTTCCGGCGCATGGGTCAGACCAATACCTACATTCGCGAACTGGTCGCACAAGAGGTGGCTGAGCTGAGCGCGACGATCGGGCGAACACTGGGAAGCTTGCGCGATCGCTTTCCTTTCAGCAAAGACGAGGAAGTGGTCGAGGCATCGCCGACGGCTCGCCAAGAATGAGTCCGAGATGTGGAGCTCTTGCTCGAGGTGAGGGCGTACGATGCGCCGTGTGTGATCGTTGACGGCCGATCCTCGTTCGTCTAAGCTACAGGTGTCGATCACGCCGTGCCGGCGCTTCCAGCTGGATTCCGAAGCGAGATCTTGCGGTGAGCAGCGTAATTGTGCACTTTTCGGCCACGAACGGAAGCGATCTATCGAGGTGGATGGTGACGTGATGGCTACGGTCAAAACGATGCCCGTTTCGGGCTCGGATGCTGGTCTCGGAGCGCGGCTTCAGCTGATCGAACTCACGAAGGTCTACGGGGACGTCATTGCGGCTGATCGAGTCACTCTGGACATCGCTCCCGGTGAGTTCATCACCTTGCTCGGACCATCGGGATCCGGAAAGACGACGACGCTCATGATGGTCGCTGGTTTCGTGATTCCTACGTCCGGGCAGATCCTCGTCAACGGTGAGGATATCGCGTTCCGACCGCCGCATAAGCGCAATATCGGGATGGTTTTTCAAAATTACGCGTTGTTCCCCCATATGACCGTTGCGGAGAATATCGCTTTCCCATTGAAGATGAGGAAATGGCCGCGCGACCGTATCGAACAGGCGGTGAAAGAGGCGTTGCAACTGGTGCGCCTACCCGGCTTTGAGCAGCGCTATCCTCGGCAACTTTCCGGTGGTCAGCAGCAGCGTGTCGCGCTCGCTCGGGCTTTGGTCTTTCGTCCACCGGTTCTGCTCATGGACGAGCCTTTGGGGGCACTGGACAAGAAACTTCGTGAAGAGATGCAACTGGAGATCAAGCATATTCAAGAATCGCTGAATATCACCACGATCTATGTCACCCATGACCAGGAAGAAGCGTTGACGATGTCCGATCGTATCGCCGTCATGCGTGATGGGCGTATCGAGCAGATCGGAACGCCGCGCGAGTTGTACGAGCGGCCAG
>DAOTYK010000476.1:0-1583 GCA_034434855.1 Thermomicrobium sp. | reverse complement strand
GGACGTCATCGTCAGCGTTGCCGCTTCCGGCAGAGGCCTTCCGCCTGACATGCCCGAGCAGCTCTTTGATCGGTATCACGCGACCAGCGATCCGGAACGCGGCGGTGGTTTGGGCCTCGTGCTCGCGCGGCAGCTCGTCGAAGCGCAGGGTGGAGGTCTCTCGGTTGCGTCAGCGAGCGCGGAGGGGACGCAAATCGCCTTCAGTCCGTCGATCGCCGTCCGGATCGCGTCGGTGCCTCCGAAAGATCGATGATCGCGACGTGGTGCACCTCGGAACCCGCTTCGGATCGCTCCAGGACCCAGAGTTGGCGACCGACCGCCCACGCGAGATCAGCGAGTCCCACCGCGGGCCGGCTCAGCACCTCTCGGCCGTTCCGGCCATGAACGAGGAGCGCTCCATCGAGCGGACCAGCCAGGAGGGTGCCGTCCGGTGACCAAGCGAGCCCTCTACTGGCTCTTCCCTCGGCGAGGATCAGTGGCGCATCCGGCTCGGCGAGCCAGAGGAGGACAATGCGCTCGCGTTCCCGGGATCCAGCGCGCAGGGCGACTGCTCGTCCGGACGGTTCGAGCGCGAGGGTACACATCTCGACGGCTAGTCCCCGGTCGATGCGCAGGCGTGCCAGGGTACGGACCGTGACCGCGTCCCTCTCCTCGATCGTGAGGGATGTCAGGACCAGTTGGCCGCTGGCCAACGGAGCGGCCACCAGCAACTCTCCGGCCCGCAGCCACGCCATGCACGGTGTCCCGATCAGTTCTGGCCCGCGCCACTGCGCGAGTGCGCGTGCCTGGGGCGGGAATCCGGCCCACAGGGCCAGATCGCCACCGTCGGTCCGCGTCAGGCGCGCGAGCCGCCCGTCTGGCCCGAAAGCGAGGTCCAGGGCATCGCCGCGCGGGGCATCCAGGGCGAGCGGCACCGCGTGCCAGAATCCGTCCGGCGAGCGAGCGACGAGCTGGAGTTCTCCCAGTTCGCTCAGGGCGACGAAGGCGAGCCCGGCCGGATGCCAGTGCGGCTTCCGAAGCGGCCATGGCTCGGTCAGCTGGATACCGCTCGTCGCGTCCCAGATCGCGATACGTCCGTCGGGAACGGGTGCCAGCAGCCAGTTCTGACCTGAAGCGATGGCGAGCGGACCGGCTCCCAGTGGCCCCGTCGGTGGCACGGGTGGAGATGTGGTTGCTGGGGGTGCAGTCATCGTCGCCACAGCGAGCGGCTGTCCCCACGCGTCGAATCCCCAGCGCCCCGGCACGGCAGCGATCAGTTCCGGAGCATCGTCGCCGATCCGGTAGAGCTCGGTCACCTCGCTTTCTGGTCGCAGCGGTGGCGATGTCGGCAGGGTCCGCACGGCGATGAGGAGCGGACTGTCCGGTTGCGGAAGGACAGTGAGAAAACCGTTCAGCCGGTCCAGCTGCCCGAGTCGTCGTCGGGCATTGGTCGCCAAGTCCAGTTCCCACAACTCCCCTGGTTCGGCGTGCCCGGCCGGCAGCGCCAGGTAGAAAAGACGACGTTCGTCGAGCGCAAGGGGCCGAAGCACGGTTCCCGGTGAACTCGGCACGACGATCGCTGTCGTTCCCTCCACGGTCACGCG
>DAOTYK010000475.1:0-2039 GCA_034434855.1 Thermomicrobium sp. | reverse complement strand
CGCGCTTCCTCCAGACCGACTCGCGCAGGCTTGCTCGCGAGCAACGTCACCTCGTGTTCACGAGCCAAGGCACGGAGAAGCTGCGCGATGCGGATCGCGCCTCCTGAGCGATTCGAATATGGCAACACTGGTGACACGACCAGAATCCGCACGACCGCTCCCCGCACACCACGAAGCTGCGACGAACGATTCTACCCGCCCTCGGGCTGACGACCCCCGGTCCGCGCGAGGCGTATACTCACGTTCCGAACGGAATCGGCAAGGAGTTTGCGCCGTGTCAGCACAGTCCAGTCCTCTGTGGCCATTACTCGAGAGAGCACTCGCTCAGCTCTATCCCGGGCGCAAGGTGCGTCTCGTCCGCATGTCGGCGCTGCCCCATGTACACCGCGGCTTTTGGCGCGTGGAGACTCATCTTTCGCCGACGCACGACCAGCTGGCTTTCGCTGTCTTGGTACTCGACCGGGAGGGTATCGAACGTGCTGCTCCCGAGCGCTACGCCGCTGCGGCTGCAACGACCCTGCCGGCACCAGTCCTGCTGGCAACAGCCGCGGATCCCGATCGACTCATCTTGCTCTTTCAAATACCCCAAGGTACCAATTTCGATGACGAGTTGCGACAAGCCGCTGCCCCCTGGCGAGTGAGCGCTGCCGCAGTCAGCCTCGCACGGTTTTTCGCGCGACTGCACTCGACACCGGCTCATGCATTCGAGCCCATCACCACACTCCAACCTGCATCGCCAACCGACGAACAGCGACTCAGCCAACTCGCAGCGATGGCTCGCGACTTCGACGACCCGCTACGGAGTTCGGTGGAGCGTGCACTGGATTGGATCGCTCAAGAACTCGATCACTCGCCAGCTCTGGTACCCACCGTCGGCTGTCTGCGGTTGCCCACGCTCTACGAGGATTCCGGTGAGATCGCGACGGCTTTTTGCTGGGAGCACCTCGCGCTCCGTCCAGCCGCAGTCGACCTCGCGTGCTTGCTGCCCGAACTGCGCTTCCTCCCAGCTGAAGGACGAGCGCACTTCCTCGCCGTCTGTCTCGCTGCCTACGCGGATGTAGCCCCCGTTGCCATCGATGATGTCGCACCGCGAGCGCTCCTCGACCTGATCGAGCGAGTCCTCATCGCGCAGTCTGCGAGAGCTTCCGCTGCTACAAGTTCCAGAGACCGGCCTCCTGACCAGGAAACCGTAGCATTGCTCCATCGCGCGATGCGAGCAGCACGCGATGGGTTACCGGCGCTCGCCCTGTTGTGAATTAGACCGCAACCAACTCCTCGATCATGTCTCTGAGCAGCCGAACTCGCCGAACGATGCTGGCGAGCGTGGTTGGATCGATCGATTGCCGACCATCGACCAGGGCCGCCTCAGGCGACGTGTGAACCTCCACGATGATCCCGTGCGCCCCAGCAGCGATGGCAGCCAACGACATCGGTGGGACCAGCTCTCGCAGTCCTGTTCCATGGCTCGGATCGACGATGATCGGTAAGTGACTCAGCTGCCGCACGAGCGGGACCGCATTCAGATCGAGCATGAAGCGAGTCGCTGGCTCGAAACTGCGGACCCCCCGCTCGCACAACACGACCTGATCGTTGCCACCGGCCAGAAGATACTCGGCTGCCAAGAGCCACTCCTCGATCGTCGCCGCAAAGCCACGCTTGAGGAGAACGGGTTTCCCGGTCGCCGCAACTTTTCTCAGGAGGGCGAAGTTCATCATGTTCCGGCTCCCGATCTGCAGCATATCGGCATACCGGGCAACCAACTCGACCTGTTCGGTATCCAAGACTTCCGTGACGATCGGTAGACCTGTCGCTTCGCGGGCTTCAGCCAGGAGTTCCAGTCCACGCTCCCCGAGACCTTGGAAGCTGTACGGAGAGGTACGAGGTTTGAAGGCACCGCCGCGGAGCAACGAGGCACCAGCATCCCGGACAGCCTCTGCGATCCGCAAGAGTTGGTCGCGATTTTCCACGGTACAGGGGCCAGCGATGATCACCGGTTGCTTCGCACCGATCTCCACCGGTCCGACACGCACCACGGTGCC
>DAOTYK010000474.1:0-1518 GCA_034434855.1 Thermomicrobium sp. | reverse complement strand
GTTCTGGCGTGGCTGGAACGTGCTTGGGCTCCACATGTCAAGCGACTCTGGCGCAGTCGGATCGGCAACCTGCTCGCCTACGTCGGTGGCGCTGGCCCTCGGCTCCTGCTCACCGCGCATGCCGACGAGTTGAGCTTCGTGGTTCGGTCGATCGATTCGTCCGGCTTGTTGTGGCTGACGACTGGGCAAGTGCGTGGGGAGCCACAGGAACGGTTCCCAGTCGGTCAACCAGCGCTCGTTCTCGGCCGCGATGGAGCGGTCGAGGGGATGTTCGTCACGGCCACTGGCCATGTCGTGCCCGAAGAACGGCGGCACAAGCCAGTGACCTTCGCTGACTTGCTGGTCGACATCGGTGCCAACTCGAAGCAGGAGGTACTGGAGCGCGGGATCACGGTCGGTTCGAGCGTCATCTGGAACCCGCCCACTCGTCGGCTCGGATCGCGCCTCTATGGGAAAGCGATCGATGACCGGGTGGGCCTCGCCCTTTTGACCCTGCTCGTTCGCCAGATCGACGCGCAGCAGCTCGAGTGCGCCCTCTACCTCGCCGCGACCGTGCAAGAAGAAAACGGGCTCCTCGGAGCCAGCTCGCTCCGAGCGGACCTGGACGTCGATTGGGCTCTCGCGCTCGATGTCGGGCTCGTCGGCGACCTGCCGACGATCGGCGAGCAGTGGATGCCAGCGACACTCGGTGGCGGGCCACAACTCGTGCACAAGGATACGGCCACCCATTACGACCAGCGTTTGCTGTGGCGGCTCGCTGACCTTGCCGATCGCAATGGGCTACCGGTCCAGCACGTCGTCTTCGATCGTTACGGGAGCGACGGCGCCGCCCTCATCCGCCAGGGAATCCCCACCGCGCTGGTCGCGGTCGGCGCTCGCCACACGCATGCTCCCTTCGAGGCGGTCGATCTCGCTGACGTCGAAGCGACGCTCCACTTGCTCGAGCATTTCGTCTACGAAGGGCCCACCGACCAGTGAACTCCTCAGGGGCTAGGGCACGAGCGCCTCGCCGCCATCCACCCGGATCACGTTGCCGGTGATCCACCCGAGCCCCGGTGCGCTGAGCGTGCGAATCGCTCGCGCGACATCCTCCGGGCTCGTCAGCCGTCCGCTCGGGTTGCGCCGCTCGGCTTCGCGCAACATCTCCTCCGCACCGGGAATCTTGGCCTGTGCCGGGGTAGGCGTCACGCCAGCCTGTATGGCGTTCACCGCGATCCCGTATCGGGCAAGCTCGACGGCGAGCTGGCGGACATGGGCCTCGAGCGCCGCCTTGGCAGCGGAGACCGGACCGTACCCACGCCAGACGCGCGTCGACCCCTCGCTGGTCATGGCATAGATCCGGGCATCCGGCGCGAAGAGACCGGCATGGAACAGATCCTGAGTCCAGTACACCAAGCTGTTCGCCATCACATCGAGCGTCATTTCCAGTTGCTTCTGTGTCACCTCTTGAGCAGGATCCTCGTCGATGTACGGCCGCAGCGTACCGAAGGCGAGCGAATGCATCAGCACGCGCACGCG
>DAOTYK010000473.1:0-1913 GCA_034434855.1 Thermomicrobium sp. | reverse complement strand
ATCATGATCACCAACCCGAACACGCTCGGCCTCTGGGACGAGAACATCACCGAGATCGTCGATCTGATCCACCGCGTCGGCGGACTCGTCTACAACGACGGTGCGAACTTCAACGCGCTACTCGGCATCGCGCGCCCCGGTGACTTCGGCGTCGACATCATGCACTTCAATTTGCACAAGACCTTCTCGACACCGCACGGTGGTGGCGGCCCCGGCAGTGGACCGGTCGGGGTCAAAGCGCACCTCGCCGAATTCCTCCCTGGCCCGATCGTCGTGCGACGTCCCGGTGAAGATCCCGAGTACACCTGGCACTGGCCGGAGCGCTCCATCGGCAAGATCCATTCCTTCCATGGGAATGTCGGGATGCACATCCGCGCCTATGCGTACATCCGGATGCACGGGGCGGCTGGACTCCGCCGGGTCAGCGAGGACGCCGTGCTGGCAGCCAACTATCTGCTTGCCCGCCTGCGCGACGTGTACGAGGTACCGTACGACCGGACCTGTATGCATGAGTTCGTGCTCTCCGCTGTGCGCCAGAAGCGGCATGGTGTGCGGGCGATGGATATCGCCAAGCGCCTGCTCGATTTCGGCCTTCACCCACCGACGGTCGCTTTCCCCTTGATCGTCCCTGAAGCGCTGATGATCGAGCCGACCGAGACGGAGAGTCTGGAAACGCTCGACCGCTTCGTCGCGGCCATGCGGCAGATCGCCGACGAAGTAGAGCGCGATCCTGAGTTCGTGCGTCAGGCACCGCACCAGACCTTCTACAAGCGGTTGGACGACGTACGCGCCAATCGGGAACTGGATCTGCGCTGGCAACCGGAGCGAGCGACTGCCGCCACTCCCTGAGGCCGCACGAGCTATCCTTCTCTCGTCGGGTTCAGGGAACTGGGGGGAGAACCATGGACAAGAAAACGCTCATCGATGGATTGAACCAGGATCTGGCAGGTGAATTCCAGGCCATCATCATGTACATCCACTTCGCTGCCTCAGCGACCGGTGTGGATCGCATCGAACTCGCTGAGTTTTTCCAGAAGGAAATCCAGGACGAGCTTCGTCATGCGCTGTTCCTGGCCAACAAGATCACTGCGCTCGGCGGCGAGCCGGTCGACGAGCCGCTGCCGGTACCCAAGGCGAGCTCCAATCGCGAGATGATCGAGCGGGTGCTGGAGGCGGAGGAACGCACCATCAAGAGCTACGTCGAGCGCATGAAGCAGGCTGAAGCGTTCGGCGACTACGGTCTGGCGAACGACCTCCAGGAGATCATCTCGGACGAGACGCGCCACAAGGAGGAGTGCGAGAAACTCCTCCGCGGCGTCGCTTGAGCGATGACCGATCAGGTTGGCTGCCCAGGCTCGCCCAAGCCGACCGCTCGGCGGGCCTGGGCCAGCGCGTCGCTCAACTTTTGCTGCTCCACCGCGAGCGTGAGATCGCCGCGCGTCCGCTCCAGCACGCCCCGCACCATGTCGGTCGTTCGCCGCAGCCCGTTGGTGACTGCATCCGGATAGTCGACCTGTACCAGGACACCGTAGATTTCGTCCATCACAGCGAGCACCGTCTCAGCCCGCGCGAGGTCACCGGCTCGGATGAGGTCGAGTATATGGCGGCGGAGTTCCCCGCATGTCTCGCCGAGTGCGTTCAAGTAGACCGCATCTTCGACCTGGAGCGTCTCCGGACTGGGAATCGGCCGACCAGCCACGAGCGCGAGCGTCAAGCTGGCCTCCGCGTATTCCTTGTGCGCGTCTTGGACATAGCCAGACCAGTAGATCGCTGGGTAGTCGGCCAGATGAGCTGTCAGCGCTTCCTTGATCCGCCGCGCCTCTTCCAGTAGCGCCTCTGCTTCGGCGAACTCGCCCCGATGGACAGCCCGAACGGCATTGGCGCTCAAGCGAGTGATCTGGCGCGTTTCCGCC
>DAOTYK010000472.1:0-1785 GCA_034434855.1 Thermomicrobium sp. | reverse complement strand
CGAAGGAGTGCGTTGCGCGTCAGTAAGCCGAGTAGGCGACCGTCATCGACGATCGGGATTTGGTGGATCTCGTGCGTCGCCATCAGGCGGAGGATCCGCTCGAGATCGTCTTCCGGTTTCGCCGTGATCAGCCGCTCGCGCGGAGTCATCAAGTCACGGACGCGCCGGATCGGCCACTGCTCGCGCGGTGCGTGCCGCACATCGGTCAACGTGACGATTCCGACGAGCCGTCCGTCCTCGACGACCGGGAAGCTGCGCACGTTGTAGGCGAGCAAGGCATCGACGAGTTCGTCGATGGTCACGTCGGGGCGAATGGTCGGTGGATCCGGATCCATGAGCTGGCCGACACGCACTCCTTCGAACAAGCGGCGGATGACCAGCTGCTGGTACGACTGCTGAGCAGCATTCTGGAGAAACCAGCCGAGTGCGATGAGCCAAATGCCGGAGAGCGGCGAACGGAACACGAGGAAGAGCCCGCCCGCCATGAACAAGAACCCGATCGCGACGCCGATCCCGGCTGCGATCCGCGTTGCACGGAGAACGTTGCCGAGTGTCCCCCACAGGAGCGCTCGGAGGACGCGTCCGCCATCGAGCGGATAGGCCGGGATCGAGTTGAAGGCGACGAGGATCAGGTTCGCCCACCCCAGGTACTCGAAGATCGCTCCGAGGGGCTGACTGATGTCCTCGACGATCGGCCAGAGACCGAGCGAGACGACACCGATCACGATGCTGACGAGCGGTCCGGCGACAGCGATGAGAAACTCGTCGCGCGCGCGGCGTGCTTCGTCAGCCAGTTGCGCGACACCACCGAAGATGAACAGCACGATGCTGATGACGGGTACGCCACGGGACTGCGCAACCAGCGAGTGCCCAAGTTCGTGGGCCAGAACGGAAGCGAACAGGAGGACGCTCGCGAGTGCGCCGACCGCCCAATAGGTTCCGGAACTCCAACCGGGATACCAGCTCGGAAAGACGCCCACCGCCAGGGAGTAGGTCAACAAGGCGAAGACGAGGAGCCAACTGTAGTGCACGCCGATCACGATTCCGCGGAGCCGTCCCAGCCGAATCGAGGCTTCCATCACCGTCCTCCAACGTCGGCGTGATACCAGCGGAGTGAGCGAACAGGTTCGGGAGGGGCCGATAGACCGGACCGATCTCCGCCCTGCACCGCCGAGTTCCTCGCTAATCCTAACACTCGCGGTATCGAATTCAGCCGGCGACCTCGCGGAAAACGCGCAAGAAGTTGAGCCCGAGCAGCTTGCGCAGTTCCTCCTCGGTGAAGCCCGCTTGCGCGAGCGCGACGGTCAGGTTCGGCCAATCGGCGAATGTTTCGTAGCCCTCGATCCGATAGTCGGGAGTCAAGCGGTGCTCCTCGAGCCGGAAACCTGTCCAGTCGAAGCTTCCAGGTAGTGTCGCCGGCATTTCGGGCGGGTACTCGATGAGCGATCCAGTCCGGGAACTCGGTGGTCCCATCTTGTCTGTTCCGATACCGACATGATCGATACCGCAGACATCGACCATGTGCTCGACGTGTCGCACGAAGTCCTCCAACGTGACGCGGGGATGCGCGCTGAGAAAGCCCGGAACGACGACGACGCCGAAGTATCCCCCGCGCTCGGCGACAGCACGGGCGAGTTCGTCCGATTTGGCACGAGGGTGGCCGGACAACGCCTTGGCTGCGGAGTGGGACACGACGACGGGTGCCGTGGAGACGGTGAGAGCGTCCCACCCCACCTGCTCGCTACAGTGACTGATATCGACGAGAATGCGGAGGTCGTTCAGCCG
>DAOTYK010000471.1:0-1703 GCA_034434855.1 Thermomicrobium sp. | reverse complement strand
GTCGCGCGCCATGTTCGTCCGCGGTCGCGAGTACCGGCGCGAGGAGATTCATCGCCAACTCGGTGGTCAGCGATCCAGCGGTATCGTGACCCCTCGCGCTGCACCAGTCGTCCTGCTCTCTTCCTCACCGAGCGGCCGAGCCTACGGCTACCGAGACGGCTGGAGCGAAGACGGGCGTTGGTACTTCTATACCGGTGAGGGGCAACGTGGCGACATGCGGCTCGTCCGCGGGAACCGCGCCATCGCAGAGCATCGTGCGAGCGGCCGCCAGCTGTGGGTCTTCGAGTTCACCCGACCAGGCTTCTACCGCTGCCTCGGTCGCATGGAATACGAGGGCCACACCTTCCAACCCGGTGTTCCCGATCGCGCTGGCCGGCCGCGGACGGTCGTCGTTTTTCGACTACGCCCGCTCCCGGAGTGAGACAGGCGCCTCGACACGCCTCGCTGGCGCTGCTCCGGCGGATCGCCCCCTTTCCGCCGACATGGCGAGGTGGCACATGCCATCCAGCAGGAGTCAGCTCGTCCCGAGCAGCGACCGACGATCGAGGATGAGCATCCGGGATTCCCCGCGTGCCCGCAAAGAGAGGCGGCAGGCGGAACGGATCTTCGAGGGGGTGACGGTCGAGCGAGCCGTTTTCCTACCGCCGCTCGCCTGCCCCGGTGCACCGCGCGACCAGAGCGTGTGGCTCCGTCCGGCGCATCGTGCGGATCGGCCCACCGGCCCGACCATCCTGCCCTCCTCCATGTCCTACCCGATGAAGGCGACGAGTGCGGCGTGGCCAGCCCGATACCGGGCGAGCAGGGTCCGCTCTCGCTCTCGTCGACCACGCTGTCCTCGCTGACGAATCACCGCGGGGGACGTCGTTCCGGCGTCAGGCGGCCGTGACCCAGCGCTCGATCGCTTCCTGCCAGCCGATGATGTGACCGTTGCGCACGACGACGACCCGTTCTTCCTCGGTGAGTGTCCGGGCTCCCTCGGTCACCTGATCACCCAGCACGACAGGCACCACGTTGGCGACGACTCGGCGCAAGAGCTCAGCGCGCTCGAGCGCTCGACGCACGTCGCTCTGGTCCACTGTCACCGAGACCTCGACGACCAGCCAGACGGTCGGCAGCGCCGGATGCTCGTCGATGGTGCCAGTGACGACGATATCGGCGTCCATGAGACGCCCGATCTCCTCGCGCGTGAACAGGGCCCGGACCATGCGCCGCAGCTCGGTCGGGGTGACCACCCGAGTCTCGTCCATCCAGCGGCCGAAGATCGCCGGCGCTCGATCGCGCGCCTTGACTTCGAGGTACCAGCCGCGCAGCTGCGCGAGGTCGTCGGTATGTCGCCGCACGATAGCCACGAGTTCGGCGATCTGGCCCTCCACGCGCTCCATCCGCTCGGTGAGCAGGCGGATCTGCTCGGTCGTGGCCGCCTGCTGTTGCTCCACCCGCTCCATCCGCTCGGTGAGGGCGGCGATCTGCCCCTCCACGCGCTCCATCCGGTCGGTGAGCAGGCGGATATGCTCGGTCGTGGCTGCCTGTTGCTGCTCCACGCGCTCCATCCGCTCGGTGAGGGCGGCGATCTGGCCCTCCACCCGCTCCATGCGCTCGGTGAGCAGGCGGATCTGCTCGGTCGTGGCCGCCTGCTGTTGCTCCACCCGCTCCATGCGGTCAGTGAGGGCGGCGATCTGGGCCGTGGTCGCGCGCTGCTGCTC
>DAOTYK010000470.1:0-1510 GCA_034434855.1 Thermomicrobium sp. | reverse complement strand
GAACTGACCGGCGCGCGAGGAGACGCGGGAGTTCAGCCAACCAGGAGGCGAAGGAACGCGGCCGGGACGGAACAGGACGCTCGACGATCCAGAGCGTGGTGTAGGCTGCGAGAGAGAGCGCCGCGAACGAGGTAGCAAAGAGGACGGCGAAACCTGCCTCGCCGAACCCCAGTGCCCATTGGACAGCGAACCCGGCAGCGAGCGCGAGCACCGCACCCCAAAAATTGCGCTGACTGAAGAAGAAGCCGCGCCGATCAGGCGGTACAGCACGAGCGGTGAGCTCCACCAAGGGAACGAAGGCGAAACCGGCAGCGAGGTTGTAGACCGCGTAGCAAACGAAGAACACAGTGAGCAGCGTCGGGCCCGACCTGATACCACCAACGAGCACTGCCGCGGCCAGGATGCCGATCGCCAGTGCCCGCACGATTCCTCCCCAGGTCGCCCAGGGGAGCTGGCGACGACGCCCTTCGACGAACGCGGCGGCGACCGCCTGCGGCAGGAACCAGAGGCTGACGCTCATCGCTGGAACGAGTCCCACGAGGAGGCCGCTCTCGGTCAACTGGGAGACGAAGACGGTGAGGACCAAAACAGGGTGGATGAGCGCATCGCCGAGCAAGAGCAAGCCGCCATTGGCCACGCCGAAGAAGAAGCTCTGTCGGAGACGCCGCCGCTCGGAGGGCCGCGGACGAGAGACTGTCGGCTCGAGAGCGGGAATGGGCCGTCCACCCGGGTCTTGGTCGCTCATGGTCCGGAAGAAGGTCTCCCTTCACGCACCGATCCCGCGCCCATCCTATCGCACGTTCACCCTCTGGGCGAGCGCGAGGAAAGCGGGTGCGGCGAGCCGAGCTGCGGCGGTCGTCCTGCGGTCGTGGAGTGAGAATCAGCCGGGCACCGGGACGCGGCTCCCCTCGCGGCTCTGGCTGACTCTCGCAAGCAGGGACCCGATCAACAGAGCGGGAAGTCGGTATGCTGTAGGGCGAGTGATGAGGAGGCCAGAGCCGTGCGTACGATGCCCGATCTGCAGCAACGGTGGGACTACTCGGACCGCCCACTGCGGCGGCGAGACCTGGCGGACGATCCACTGGAGCAGTTCCTGCGCTGGTACCAGGAGGCGCAAGGGAGCGGCCTTCGCTACCCGAACGCGATGGCGGTCGCGACCGCGACCAGGGATGGGCATCCCTCGGTGCGGATGGTCCTCTTGCGGGGAGTCGACGAGCGGGGGTTCGTCTTCTACACCAACTTGGAGAGCCGGAAAGGTCGCGAGCTGGCCGAAAACCCCCGGGCAGCCTTGCTCTTCTACTGGGAACCGTTGGAGCGGCAAGTGCGGATCGAGGGGCAGGTCGAGCTGGTCACGAGCGCGGAAGCGGACGCCTACTTCGCGACGCGCCCGGTGGGGAGCCAGATCAGTGCCTGGGCATCGCGGCAAAGCGAGCCGATCGACTCGCGGGAAGAACTGGAGCGACGGCATGCCGAGCTCGCCGAGCGTTTCGGCTCGGGGCCTGTTCCCCGA
>DAOTYK010000469.1:0-7693 GCA_034434855.1 Thermomicrobium sp. | reverse complement strand
CATACTAGCACTAGCTGCCGCCCTCGGGCAGCTGCTGCACGGGACAGGAATTTGGGGGCCCTTTGGACTTCGCCACGGTCTTGCACCGCATGCGACCCGATCTTCAGCGCGTCGAAGACCGCCTGCTGGAAGAGACGGCGCTCGAGTTCCCGCTGATCGGCGACATTCTCCGAACGCTCATCCTGGCTGGCGGCAAACGCCTGCGCCCACTTCTCCTTCTTTTAGCTGCCAAGCCGTTCCGTTACGATCTCGATCGACTGGTTCCCGCAGCGGCTGGTATCGAACTCCTGCACACCGCCTCGCTCATCCATGACGATTCTCTCGACGGCGCTTCGGTTCGACGTGGTCAGCCAACCCTCAATGCCCTCTTCGATCCCTCGGTCGTCATCATGGTCGGCGATTACATGTTCGCGCGCTCGGCCATGCTCGCCGCTTCGACGATGAATCCCCGCGTTCTTGCAGTTTTCGCTCACTGCCTGGGCAGCATCTGCGATGGACAATTGCGCGAACTTTTCGCGGCCCGGCGAATCGATGTTTCGCTGGACGACTACCAACATCGGATCTACGGGAAGACCGCATCACTGTTCGCTGGCTCAGCCGAGATCGGCGCCATTCTGGCAGAGGCTCCTGACGACCAGATCGAGCTTCTCCGAGACTTCGGTGGGGCCATGGGAATGGCGTTTCAGATCGTGGACGACGTCCTCGATTTCCGTGCCACTGAAGACGAGATCGGGAAACCTGCTGGGCAAGATCTCCGCCAGGGTACGGTCACTCTTCCGATTCTCCTGTTCTTCCAAAATGGCAAGGCGACGAGCGAAGAACGCGCCTTCGTCGAACAAGTCATTGCCGAGGGCGCGCCGGACGACGACGCATTGGCGAGAGCGCTCCAGTTGATCCGCACGTCCGGCGCTCTTGAGGAAGCATTGGACTACGCTCGACGGTACGTGGAAGACGCCAAGACACTCCTCGCCGGTCTTCCACCGACCGAGGGGCGGGACATGCTCGCTGCGGTCGCCGATCACGCACTAGCACGCCGGCTCTAGCTCAGAGCGCGATCAGGCTTCGCTCGTACATCCGTTCGAAGAGACGCTCCCAATAGCGCTCACCAGGAGCCACACGCTCGATCTCGAACGCGAGTTCGTGCGGCTGTGCCGGCGTGATCAGGATCGTCGATAGGCGATGCTGGTAACGTCGCTCGACTGCTTGATCCAAGAAGATTAACTCGTGTCGATGCTGCGGGAGCACCCCAGCCACGATCAAAAGATCCGAAACCATCATCTTGGCGAGATTGTCACGCGAGACGCGTGTCGCGATGTCGTACTCCTGGCGAACACGCCCTTGCAGTGCTTGGCGTTGCGCAGCCAAGGACTGGAGTTCGACCTCGACCATGTACGCGTTCAGCGCGAAGTCCCGCCAGGGGACGAAGTAATACGTGTACAAAAGCTGGTAATCGGCGAGCCGTCCCAATATGAAGGCCGTGATGCGCGCACCGCGCTGTCCACGAGCGTTGAAAATGAACCATCCATGCCCTGCTCGAAGGTGCTGATCGAGCGCTTCGAAGAATTGCGTAAGCCGGCTGAGAAGATCGATGTCTTGTAGCGACGGCTGCTCCCGCGGTAGCGTCTCACCGCTCACGACTCTCGCCTCCAGTCGCCGGGCTCTCACCCGGTTCGCTTCCTGATACGCCTATTATGGCGCATCAGATGGTGGTTACGTCACCCTGCTCCAACGAGACCGAGCGCCCGCTCCAAGAAGACTCGCGCGCCGTCGCTGTGCACTCGGTGCGCAACTCGCGCTCGTCCATCGGGATCGCTCTGGTAGACCGTTTTCCCCACCGCCTCATCGGTCTCCGTCCGGACGATGACGTGCCCGGCAGCCCAGTCGATGAACTCGTCCCGCACAGCAGCCATGACCGCCAGGGGATCATGCAGCGCAAACGACGTCAGCCCACGGTGCTCGAATGCCCACCGGCCGACCTCGCGAGCGAGTATCGGTCGCGGATCGGTCACGTTTCCCAATCGTTCCCATCGGGACCGGTCGAACCGCACCAACTCGGTGACATCGAGGCCCACCCATCGCATCCGGAAGCCCGCCTGAGCCACGACCGAAGCCGCTTCCGGATCGCTCACGACGTTGAATTCGGCAACCGGCGTCACGTTCCCCGCCACAGCGAAGGCACCGCCCATCACGATCACTCGATCGATCAAAAAGGGAAGATCCGGCTCGAGCCGCAGTGCGATGGCGAGGTTCGTCAACGGAGCGAGACAAATGAGGCAAAGTTTTCCAGCATAGCGGCGTGCCGCTCGCACGATGACTTCCGGCGCACTCGTGTCGAGTATCGGTCCTCTCCGCTCCACCGGAAGCACCGCTCCACCCAAACCGTCCGGCCCATGATAGGCGCGCGCATCTCGATGTTCACGCAGGAGCGGACGGGCCGCACCTTTTGCGACCGGAATCGAGCGCGCCCCCAACCAATCGAGGACGAGGCGTGTATTCCTCGTCGCCTGCCCCACATCGACGTTTCCAGCCACCGTCGTCACCGCGATCAGGCGCAGTTCCGGCTGTGCAAGCGCCACCGCGATTGCCAGTGCATCATCGACTCCGGTATCGACATCCAGGATGACAGGTTGCATCGCCTTCACCTTTCGGCTCGATTGCGATCGATCTCTCCGAGCTAGGTATACTCGCCGCGGTCAAAAGATGAAGGAGTCTGGCGTGCAGGTCATCCGACGCACCCGAGCGGTACGGAGCTTCAGCGCCTTCCTACTGGCTTGCGCACTGTTCGCGGGGTCGACGGCTATCTTGGTCCCAGCTCTGCAGGCACAGGTGACGGACTATCGCTTGGAGCTCGCGGCGACATCCTCACTCGGCATCGGGCTCAGCCACCTCGATGCCTCCGCGACAGTGCTGGTCTGGGAAGATCGCCGTGCCGGAAACGCTGACGTGTACGCGCTGGATCTCGAGGATAACCGGGAATTTCGGCCCGACCGCACTCCCGGCGTTCGCTCCCAGCCCGCGATCAGCGGCACGCGCATCGTTTGGGTGAGCGGTGCAGATCCGACCAAGGCGCAAATCGCCGGAACGGACATCGCGACCGGGATCACCTTCACTGTTACCGACGACCCACGTCCTGTGGAGCAGCCAGCGATCGACGGGACGCTCGTCGCTTGGCGAGAGATCCGTGGCGACCGCGGTGATATCCGCGCCAAGGATCTTGCGACCGGCGAAACGTTCACCATCACTGCCGATGATGCCAACCAGAGCGCACCGCGCGTGCTGGGGGACACGATCATCTGGCAGGACTTTCGCAACGGGAACTGGGACCTCTATCAGTGGAATCGCACGACCAGAGCCGTCACGTCACTCGTCGTAACTCCCGACGACGAAGTCGATCCAGTAGTGAACCAGCAATTCATTGCTTTCCGACGTCTCCGACGGAGCGGTGGCCCGCCACAACTGGTCCTTCTCGATCGACGGACAGGATCCGAAACGGTGGTCAGCGAAGGCCATCACATCGGTCGTCTCGCTTTGAGCGAGCGCTTTTTAGTTTGGGAAGATTGGCGCTCCGGCATGCCAGAGATCTACGGCTTCGATCTCGAGCTACGGACCGAGTTCGCAGTCGCACGCTCGCAGCGAACGGTTTGGCCTGCAGTCTCCACACATGCTCTCGCATGGATCATCGAGCTACCCGGTAGTCGTGGTCGCATCCAAGCATTAGCGATTCGGCCACGTCTCCCCTCCGATCCGCAAGACCCGCCAGCGGTGCTCTCAGCCGATCGTCTGTACTTTCCCCAAACAAAGCACTACCTCAGTGGCGGCTTCAAATGGTTTTGGCAGACTCACGGCGGTGAGCGTATTTTCGGGTATCCACTGACCGAGGAGTTTTCCGTGACCGATCCATCCACCGGGGAACAGATCGTGGTTCAATACTTCGAGCGCGTTCGCCTGGAGTACCGTCCGAACGCCCCGGAGGACCAGCGCATCGCGATCGGCCGCTTGGGCGCAGAACTCACCGCGGACCGAGCATTCGCGCCAGTGGCCCCCTTCCCGGACAGCACCGACCGACGCTACTTTCCGGAAACCGGGCACTCCATCGCCTACGGCTTCAAGGAGTTTTGGGAGAAAAATGGTGGACTCGCCATCTTCGGCTATCCGCTCAGTGAAGAGTTCACCGAAAACGGTCGCACTGTCCAATATTTCGAGCGAGCTCGTTTCGAGTACAATCCCAATGCCACGGACGAGGAATCGCGCATTACGCTCGGTCTCCTCGGACGCGAAGCCCTCCAACGGATGGGATGGCTACCGCGTCCACCCATCGATACCACCATGCTCACACGGTGACCAAAACGCTCACTCGATAAACGCGAGGTAGAGATCGTTCACGTTCGTACCAGTCAGACCGGTACGGACGAGAGCATCGACCCGCTCGAGCACCGTCGCCGAGTCGTTTTCGCTCAGCGCGCGCCCCGCGTCGATACCCTGCGCTCGCAACGCTGCGACAGTCGTCGCATCGACCACCGCTCCCGCGGCTCCGCTCGTGCCGTCATCCCCGTCGGAAGCGAAGCTCGCGATCGTGATTCCAGGAGCATCGTCGAGCGACAGCGCTGCGGCCAGCGCCATCTCGGTGTTCCGCCCCCCTCGCCCACGTCCACGAACCGTCACAGTGAGCTCACCCCCGGCGACCAGTGCGACCGGAGGTGCCCAAGGTTGTCGATCGCTGCGCACCGAGCGGGCAAGTGCTGCCCAAAAACGACCGAACTCCCGGGCTTCACCTGTATAGCGCGTGCCGCAAATGACGGAGGGTAACCCCCAAGCTTGACAAGCCTCGGCAGCAGCTCGTACGAGAACCGTGACATCGGCCAGTATGACGGTCTGCAAGACGTGAGCGAGCGCAATCCGTTCTGGCTCCGGTTCGCTCAAAATCGCTCGCACCCGCTCCGGTAGTCGCTCCCAGACTCCGAGCCGCTGTACCGCAGCGACGACGTCATCGATGATAGTCGTTGGTTCCACGGTCGGTCCGCTCGCGATGACCGGAAGCGGATTCCCCAAAACATCCGAAACGATCAGATTGACGACTCGGGCGGGCGCGGCAGCCCGCGCCAGACCTCCCCCCTTGATCACGCTGAGACGGCGCCGAACCGCATTCAACAACCAGATATCCGCCCCTGCCCGCAGCAGCTCATCTGTGGTCAGCACGAGGTCATCGAGCATCAAAGTATCGCGTGGCACTTCCGCCAAGGCAGAACCACCACCAGAAAGAAGCACGAGGACGAGATCAGTGGAATCCAGTCCTCGTACCGCTTCGAGCAAGGCCTGCCCAGCTGCCAGACTGCGTGCATCGGGCACCGGGTGCGCGCCCGGTATCACTCGACACTCGGTGAAATAACGGCCGTTCCAGCCATCGGCTTTGGGGACGACGACACAGCGCGTGACTCGGCTCCCCAGCGCCGCGAGCGCCCCACGCACCATGGCGGCAGCCGCCTTGCCGAGCGCGATGACGACGAGCTGGCTCGTCGGCTCCAACCGGTGCGGAACGC
Source organism: Thermomicrobium sp. (assembly GCA_034434855.1). Taxonomy (GTDB): domain Bacteria; phylum Chloroflexota; class Chloroflexia; order Thermomicrobiales; family Thermomicrobiaceae; genus Thermomicrobium. The sequence goes on along the minus strand of DAOTYK010000469.1, from coordinate 2,156 downwards.
CCCGTACGACGAGGAACCGTTCAGTCAATTGCAGCGCCTCGCGAACCGAGCGTTCGGGATCGACTGCGCTCAGTGCCTGTTGGAAAACCTCCTCGGCAAACGCCTTCAGTCTCGGACCCGGCATCGCGCCTGCTCCTGCTCGCAGTGACGCAGTGCCTCGAGAACAGTCCGCAGATCGTACGGAAGCGGTGTCTCGAGCTCGATCGCTTGACCGGTCGTCGGATGGACGAAACGCAGGTATCGCGCATGCAAAAACTGCCGCGGTACCGGAACACAGAAAGGCCGGTCACCACCGTACTGCGAGTCCCCAACGACTGGATGCCCGATGAACGCGCAATGCACGCGGATCTGATGTGTCCGACCTGTCTCGATCGTCACATCGAGGAGTGTTGCGCAGCGGAAGCGTTCCAGCACGCGAAAATGGGTGATCGCTGGACGTCCCCAGGATACCACTGCCATTTTGGTTCGCTCGATCGGATCACGACTGATCGGCGCATCGATCGTACCCGAATCCGGCTCGACCACGCCATGGACCAGAGCCGTGTATTTCTTGACCACGCTCCGGCTTTGCCACTGCTCGAGGAGCGCCAGACGAGCCGCTTCCGTCTTTGCCACGACGAGCAGCCCCGAGGTGTCCTTGTCCAATCGATGCACGATGCCAGGACGATGGCTCGGCTGCACTTGAAGATCCGGCCTGATCGCCTTCAAGGCGTTCACCAGCGTCCCATGCTCGTGACCAGGAGCCGGATGAGTCACGATTCCCGGCGGCTTGTCGAAAACGATGATATCGTCGTCTTCATAAATGACCGGAATAGGCAAGAATTCCGGCTCCAAATCGGTCGGTGGCTCCACCGGAGGAAGATAGACCTCCAGACGATCGCCATAACGGACACGCTGCGCCGGTTTGCACGGCTCACCATTGACGAGGATTGCGCCGCGTTTCATCAGCTGTTGCACGAAACTACGACTCATCCCAGTGACACGACTGGCGATCAACTTGTCCAGTCGTTCGCCATGTTCCCGCTCGGAGATTTGGAGAACGAGTCGAATCGCTTCACGTGATCGAACCGTCATCGAATTTGCTGCTCCGCGTCGATCCTCTCTGCTTGCGTTGCTCGTGCCGATTCCTGTTGCTCTCGGCGCAGGAGCACGTACAGTAACAGGAGAACGCCGATAGTGATGGCACTATCAGCCACGTTGAACGTCGGCCAAAACGAGAAATCGATGAAATCGACGACGAACCCATGACGGAACCGGTCGACCAGATTACCGACCGCCCCACCTAACTGTAACCCCAGAGCCAGCGCACCGGGCCAGAACCGCACCAGTTCCCGAAACCAGACGACGAGCACAACGACGACACCGAACGCGAGAAAAGCGAGCAACGGGTTCTTTCCCTGAAAAAGACCAAACGCTGCTCCCGTGTTTTCGACATAATAAAGCCGCAGGAATCCGGAGACGATCACGACCTCCGCATGAGGTGCACCAGGAGCCAAAAAGGTGAGCACGAGCGCCTTGCTCAGCTGATCCACGACCAGAACGATCGCCGCCACTCCGGCGACGATACCCCATCCATACACCGACACAGCTCCTTCCGGCAGAGCCTGTTCACCTCCGGCTCGTGCCCTCGTGTGTCTCTCGAATTCTACCCTCACCCCTCCCGCTGTTCGCCTGTTCGCAGACGCAGGAGACGCGGTACCATCGCAGACCAGGATGAGGGGGAACGTGCGAGCACCATTGCGCATCGCGATCGGCGGAGGCGGCACTGGAGGCCACACGTTTCCGGCCTTGGCGACCATCGAAGCGCTGGCCGCACTCACCGAGCTCGACATCCTATGGATCGGATCGCGGAGAGGAACCGAACGACAGGTCGCGCTCGAGCGGAAATTACGCTACCGGTGGATCCCGACGGGCAAACTGCGCCGCGAGTTGACACCCCGAACACTCGTCGATCTCGCGCTCATTCCACTCGGGATCGCGGGAGCCTACTATACGATGAAAACCTTTCGGCCCGACATCGTCTTCGCCACTGGTGGATACGTCAGCGTCCCCGTCGTGATCGGAGCCTGGCTCGCCCGTCTCCCGATCGTCATCCATGAGCAAACCGCGGTGGCCGGACTGGCGACACGAATCGCCGCGACCTTCGCTGACGTCGT
>DAOTYK010000468.1:0-2629 GCA_034434855.1 Thermomicrobium sp. | reverse complement strand
GTTTCTCCCGATCCAGACACCGACGGAAGGACAACTCCTGTGGGAACTGCAGCGATCGAACTGGTCGACGTGACGAAGACCTATGGGCACGGGCGCCGAGCCCACACGGTACTCGCCGGTGTGTCCGGCACGGTCCCGTTAGGAGCGGTCACCGTGCTGCTCGGACCGAGCGGGGCGGGGAAGTCGACGCTGCTGCGTCTGATGGCGGGCCTCGAAGCACCGTCCAGTGGCATCGTGCGCTATGGAACGGGCATCGAGCCGCACCAGGATGTGCGACTGGTCTTTCAAGAGCCGAACCTGTTGCCCTGGTTGACGGTCGCCGAGAACGTGACGCTGGGACTCCGCTTTGCGCTCAACCGCGGGCGAGCGAGCCCTGGCCTCGTGGCCGAGTTGCTCGACCGCTTGGGGGTGAGCGAGTTGGCCGAGGCGTATCCGGAGACGCTTTCCGGTGGGCAGGCCCAGCGTGTCAATCTGGCGCGCGCACTGGCTACCCGGCCCCGCCTCGTGCTGCTGGATGAGCCGTTCGCAGCGCTGGATCCCTTGACGCGACGCGAATCGCAGCGCTGGTTGCGTGAACTCGTCTCCGAGCTCGGCCTCACCGCCGTGCTGGTGACCCACGACCTGGAGGAGGCATTGGCGGTGGGAGACCAGCTCATCCTGCTCGGTGGCCGGCCGGCGAGCGTCGTTGGCTGGTGGCAGGTGGCCGAGCATGCACCCGATGAACTCCGGCGTGCCCTGCTGAACGGGTACGGGATGGTGGAGGGTTCGGCAGCATCGCTCGAGACGTTCGCGGTCGGGAGGTTTCGGTGAAGCGAGGAATGACACGACGGACCTTCTTGCGTCGAGCGGCGACCACGATCTCGCTCACTCCGCTCCTCGCTGCGTGCGGCGGTGCAGAACAGAGTGGAACTCCGTCCACCAGTAGCGCCGCTGGGGGGAGTCCGACGGTCCTGGTACCTAGCCAGCGGACCCCAACGGCCACCGCGAGCGGGCAACTACGCGTCGGTTATCTGCCCATCACCGATGCGGCCCCGTTGCTCCTCGCGCATGCAAAAGGGTTCTATCGAGAGGAAGGTCTCTCTGTCGAACAGCCGACCATGTTCCGGAGCTGGGCGCAGATTGCTGAAGCATTCCAGGCGCGTCAGGTGGACGTGGTTCACCTCCTGATGCCACTAGCTATCTGGATGCGTTTTGGGCAGCAGGTACCCGTCAAACTGGTGGCCTGGGATCACGTGAACGGCTCGGCACTCACGGTGGCGGAGCGGATCGAGCGAGTGGAAGATCTTGCCGGCGCGACCGTCGCGATCCCCTTCTGGTACTCGATCCACAACGTGCTGCTCCAGCGTTTGCTGGAGCGAGCAGGGTTGCGCCCGATTCTGGAGGGCCAGCCCTCGGCCAGCGAGCGGACGGTGAAACTCGTGGTGATGGCACCGGCGGACATGGCTCCGGCGCTGGCGAACGGCTCGATCGCTGGGTACATCGTGGCTGAGCCGTTCAACGCGCTCGCGGAAGTCCAAAAAGCAGGGAAAATCCTGCGGTTCAGCGGGGACGTGTGGTTGGATCATGCCTGCTGTGTCGTCATGCTGCACGAGGAGGACAGCGTGTCGCGCCCGGACTGGGCTCAGGCGGTGGTGCGCGCGATCGTGCGAGCGCAGCGCTTCGCCCGCGAGAACCGTGCCGAGGCGGCGCAGCTGCTCGCCAAGCGAGGGGATCGCGGGTACTTGCCGCAACCGCTGGAAGCGATCGAGCGCGTCCTGCTCGACCATGACCACGACCGCTATGTCCGAGAGGGGGTCATCCGTCATCCGGAGTGGAGTGCCGCACGGATCGATTTCCGTCCCTATCCGTTTTCCTCATATACGGCGGCGCTGATCGAGCATTTGAGACGGACGCGCGTCCAGGGTGATGCCAGCTTCCTCCAGCAGCTCGATCCCCAGCGCGCCCACGGGGAACTCGTCGACGATCGTTTCGTTCGGCAGGCTCTCGCAGAGGAAGGTGGACCGGCTGTCTTCGGGTTACCAGAATCGCTCGAGCGGGAGGAGCGGATCGACCCATGACGGTACGGCACCATGTCCGCGAGACACTCGTCGGACTCGGCGGCATCGCGCTGCTCGGCCTGTTCTGGTGGGGAGCGACCTCGTTTCTCCCGCCGGTGGGGGCATTCGCTCGCCGCTTTGCCCCCGAGTCCGCGTTGGGAGCGCTCGGTGAACTCGCGATGAGCGGTCTGCTCTGGCCGCATCTCGTGGCCAGCGCTCAGCGAGTCGGTGCTGGTTTGGCGCTGAGCGTGCTCCTGGGTATCCCGCTCGGTGTGGTCATCGGGAGTGTTCCCTGGATCGCACGGCTGCTCGGTCCGAGCCTGCAGCTCGTCCGCATGGTCTCCCCGCTGGCCTGGATGCCGCTCGCGCTGCTCGTTTTCGGTGCGGGGAGTCCTTCGGTCGTGTTCTTGATCGTGATGGCGACGCTCTGGCCGATCGTTTTGAGCACGGCCGATGGTGTCATGCGGGTGGACCCTCGCTGGTTACTGGTCGGACGGAGTCTGGGGGCTTCCCGCTGGGAACTGCTCCGCACCATCGTCTGGCCGGGGATACGACCGCGTGTTCTGGGCGGCATGCGTCTGGCGGTCGGTGTG
>DAOTYK010000467.1:0-2023 GCA_034434855.1 Thermomicrobium sp. | reverse complement strand
CCCTCGGCCGCGGTGTGGAAGACGTGCTGACCGATGCGCAACTTCACCATCGCCTCGGCGAGCATGCCGCGCCCATTGCGATATTCGGTCAGGACCGTGTAGTCGAGCACCTCGAACGGCGGTCGGTAGTCGGGCAGGTTGCGGCGGATCAAGAGTTCCAACGACGCATCAGCGTCCTCGAACCAATAACCGTGAAACTCGAGTTCTTTGATCTGCTCCAGGACACGCCGCACGACCTCCGGCTTGTCACCGAGCTCGATACCGAAGCTGCGCGCCTTCACGACGATGTTGCTCCGACCGCTCAGTTCGCTGACCAGGACGTGCCGAGTATTGCCCACGACTTCCGGCGGAATGTGCTCGTAGGCCGAGGGGTGCTTGGCGATCGCATTGACGTGCAGTCCAGCCTTGTGCGTGAACGCGAAGGCTCCCACGAATGGGAGACGAGGATCGTGTGTCAGGTTGGCGACCTCCGCAACGTAGCGCGACGTCTCGGTGAGCTTCCGCAGATTGCCCGGTGGCAAGCAACGATAACCAAGCTTGTACTCGAGAATCGGGATGATCGAACAGAGATTAGCGTTCCCGATCCGTTCCCCGAGTCCATTCATCGTCCCCTGAACATGCGTGGCACCAGCCAGAACTGCGGCGATCGAGTTGGCGACAGCTAGTTCGCAGTCGTTGTGAGTGTGAATGCCCACAGTACAGGAGACCGAGGAGAGCGCATGCCGCACTGCCCGCACGAGTGGGTCGGTCAGTGTCCCGCCGTTGGTGTCGCACAGCACCACCGCATCAGCACCAGCATCGCAGGCCGCCCGAAGAACGGCGAGCGCGTAGTCCGGATCCTCCGCATACCCATCGAAGAAGTGCTCGGCATCGAAGATCACTTCGCGTCCTGCCGCCTTGAGAAAAGCGACCGATTCGGCAACCATCCGGAGATTCTCATCGAGGCTCGTGCCGAGGATCACGCGTACTTGAAACGGCGAGGATTTGCCAACGATCGTCACCGTCGGTGTTTCCGCTTCCAAAAGGAGGCGCAAGTTGACGTCCTCTTCGACCGTTCCGCCGGCTCGACGTGTGCTTCCGAAGGCAGCGATCCTGGCGTGTCGCCACTGCTGGTGTCGGGCACGCTCGAAAAACGCCATATCCTTCGGATTAGAACCTGGCCAGCCACCCTCGATGTAGGCTACACCCAGTTCGTCCAATGCCCGGGCGATCTTCAACTTGTCTTCCGTCGTCAACGAGACACCGGATCCCTGCGTCCCATCCCGCAACGTCGTATCGTAGATCACCACCCGTCGTTCGCCGTTCTCGCTCATCCGCTCCCTCCTTCCTTCTCCGAAACGTTCGGCGGCCTCCCCGCGTCGGGGAGGCCGCCTCATCGTCATCCACTGGTTATCGTTTCAGGCCTGACCAGCTATGCTCCTCCCCAACGCCGCACGCCCCGCCACGCGGGGCCGAATAATCGCGATGATGATCGAGCTGATCGCGAGTGTCAGCGACGCTGGGCAATCCATCAGCTGCCCGACCTCCTGTCCTCGTGCTCTAGCCTAGCGTACGCTCCCCGTCGTGTCAACTCGATCGTTCCCTTCCCGTGATACACTCTCCTCGCGGTGTCGACCCGGAAACGGCACACCCTTCACGCACCGAGTGGAAATTCGATGGGTACTTCGATCAAGGTTGGAAGGTCGCGTTCCAGTGCCCGCGCGATAGCTCCCTCGAGCGCCGGAGGACTGGTCACGTACTCGCTCGGAATGCCATACGCAGTCGCCAGCTGCTGGAAGTCCGGATTGACCAGGTCCACCGCGATGAAGCGCCCCCCGAACGAGCGTGCTTGTTCGTCCTTGACCGCCGTATAGCTCGTGTCATTGAAGAGAACGATCGGGATGCCAACCCGGAATTGAACCGCCGTGGCGAGTTCTTGCATAGTGAACTGGTACCCGCCATCGCCGACGAGCGCGACGACCGCAGCTTCGGGGCGCGCGATCTTCGCCCCGATCGCCGCCGGCAACGCGAAACCGAGCGTGCC
>DAOTYK010000466.1:0-1760 GCA_034434855.1 Thermomicrobium sp. | reverse complement strand
GCACACCCCGTGCCAAGACGGCTGCGGCGACTTCGGCCAATAATGCGGTACCGAGCACGAGACCGGTCGCCAGGCGGAGCGGGCGGCGCCCGTGGAACTCGGGGAGATCGTCCGGATGCACCAGCATGGTGACGAAGAGGACGAGCACGATGACCGCTCCGGCGTAGACGATGACTTGCACGACAGCCAGGAACTCGGCGCGTGCGACGAGATAGATCGCGGCCACGTTGAGAAAGGAGAGCACCAACCCGATCGCACTGTGGACCGGGTTCCGGGCGAGCACCACCCCGAGCGCGCCGAGAACGCTCACCAGCGCGAGCAAGGAGAACACGGCAACCTCGAGCGACATCGAAAACGTTCCCTCTCCTGTTTCAGAGCGCGCCGATGCCCCACAGACGCACCAAACCGGTCAGTCCGATATTGAGGAGCGCCAGCGGCAAGAGCACCTTCCAGGCAAGTCCCATCAGTTGGTCATAGCGGAAGCGCGGCAGCGTGGCGCGCAGCCAAACGTAGAAGAACAGGAAGAAGAGCGCCTTGAGCGCCAGCCACCACACCCCATCAGCGAAAGGCGCATCGATCCCACCCAAAAAGAGCGTGGCCGCGAGGAGCGAGACGACGATCATGTTGATGTATTCTGCCAAGAAGTAGAACGAGAAGCGGAAACCAGAGTATTCGGTGATGTAACCAGCCACGAGCTCCGTCTCCGCCTCCGGCAGGTCGAAGGGGGCCCGGTTGGTCTCAGCGACCGCCGCGATCAGGAACAAGGCGAAGGCCAGCGGTTGCGACAGGATGTACCAGTTCGGCAGCGTGAGCGGACCGAGCACGAGCGTGCGCTGTTGCTCGCGCAGAATTTCTTGCAAACTCAGTGAGCCGGACAAGATGAAAACTCCGACGAGCGAGAGGCCCAGCACGAGTTCGTAGCTGATCACTTGGGCCGTCGAGCGCAGTGCGCCGAGCAACGAGTACCGGTTCCCGGAGGCATACCCACCGAGAATGATTCCGTAAACCCCCACCGAGCCGAGCGCGAGGACGTAGAGGACAGCGACATTGATGTCAGCGACCAGCAAGGGAATCTCGATGCCGAATAGCTCCAGCGTATCACCGAACGGAATGACCGCTGCGCCGAGCGGCGCGAGCGCGAAGGAGAGGAGCGGAGCGACGAGGAAGACGAGCCGATCAGCATTGGCTGGAACGATATCTTCCTTACCCAGCAGCTTGATAGCATCGGCGATCGGCTGGAGCAGGCCGAAGGGGCCCGTCCGATTCGGCCCCACCCGGTGCTGCATCCGCGCCAGCACGCGCCGCTCGAACCAGGTCATGTAAGCCATGAGCCCGAGCAGGACAGTCAAGAGGACGAACCCGACGAGATAACTCACGATCAGCCGCTGCCAGTCCATCCGCCGCGTACCTCGCTCTGCTTCTCGGTCTCAGCGATCGACCGAGCCGAGGACGATATCGATCGTTCCGATCAAGGCCACGATATCCGCCAGCATCGCTCCCTGCGCCATGTACGGGAGCGATTGCAGATTGACGAAGTCGGGCGTGCGGATGCGCACCCGATACGGAATCGGGCTTCCGTCGCTGACGATGTAGTAGCCGAGTTCGCCCTTCGAGTGTTCCACCGCGTGGTAGACCTCGCCCTTGGGGGGACTGAACCCCTTGATGACCCAGATGAAGTGCCGCTGCATGTCCTCGGCTGTCGTCATCACCGTCTTGTGCGGCGGGATGACGTAGGGCGATTCGTAGGCCATGAGCGGACC
>DAOTYK010000465.1:0-5458 GCA_034434855.1 Thermomicrobium sp. | reverse complement strand
CGATCCAGCCGCGCCTCGACTCTCAGGAACCGCTGCTCGACAGCTTCGCGGAACTGCACAAACTCTTGCGTGAGACGCTCGACTGCTGCCCGGAGTTCCGCGATCTGCCGCGAATGCTCACGCAGCTGCTCGCTGTGCTCCCGTACTGTCTCCCGCAGCTCCGCGATCTGCCGCGAGTGTTCCTCAACCGTCTCCCGCAGCTGCGCGATCTGCCGCGAGTGTTCCCGCACTTGCTCGGTCTGCTGTTGAACGGTCTCCCGCAAGGCACGCGCCTGAGCTGCCTCCGCCTCGACTGTCTCGCGCAGGGCAGCGATCGCTTGCTCGACCCGGGTGAAGCGCTCGAGTGCTGCGGTATGGGCGGCGACGAGCTCGCTGGTGACTGCCCGCAGCTCGCGGATTTCGCGGGACAGCTGCGCCACCTCCTCCGGCAGGCGCACGATCTCCTCGCTCAGGAGCAAGCGTCGGAGCTCCGCGCGCCACTCTGGATGTTCTTCGAGCAAGCGGACGAGGTCACGCAGGTCTTTGACGTCCATCCAGCAAAGCCTCCTCGACCAGTGTACTCGAAAACCGGTACCACCGTAGGCCGTTGCTCGTACCATCGCGGGCTGCTCGTCCCTGTGCTTGGGGACGCTCAGCGAGCCAGGCACCCAACCGTGGCACTCCACCCAGTCGCTGTACCCTCCAGTCAGACGCTTCCCGTGGGCATACTCGACACCGGAGGAGACGACGATGGATGACCGGCTCAGGCTCGCACTCGTCGTCCCAGCTCAGCCGCCACTGGCCAGTGTCCTCGGCCTCGTCCGCCTGGCGCGTCTCTTGCGCTTCGATGCCGTCATGGTCTGGGATCACCTCCAGGATTTCATTCCGCGTGTCCTCTGGTCACCGCGCATGACCTGGATGGCTCGCCTGCGCGAGAGCCCCCATCCCTACTACGACTTCGCCAGCCTGCTCGGCCGCCTGAGCGCGCACGCGGGGCCCCTCCGGCTCGGTGTCGGCGTCACCGATCCGATTCGCCGCCATCCTGTGCTGCTCGCGCAGACGGCGCTCACACTGGCACATCTGACGCGGCGCCCACCGATCATCGGGATCGGGGCAGGGGAGGCGGAGAACCTGGAACCCTACGGTTTCCCCTTCGATCAGCCGGTCGCGCGGCTGGAGGAAGCCCTCGCCATCTTGCGCGCCTGCCTGGACACGCCGGGCACGATCCGCTTCACCGGACGCTTCTACCGGCTCGCCGACGGCGTCTTCGAGCTCACTGCCCCGCCGCGACGCCGACCGGAGATCTGGCTGGGCGCGCACGGGCCGCGCATGCTGGAGCTGGCCGGCCGCTTCGCTGATGGCTGGTACCCGAACTGGATCGACTCGCCCGAGCGGTATGCCACGCGCCTCGCGCAGATCCGGCAGGCTGCGGAGCGTGCTGGTCGCGATCCCACCCGCATCGTTCCAGCCCTCCAGGCCCCCGTACTCCTCGCCCCAACCGAGGATGCCGCGCGCCGACTCCTCCGCCATCCGGCGCTGCGGCTCACCGGGCTGCTCCGCTCGGCCGACGAGTGGCGGGAACTCGGGCTCGAGCACCCACTCGGCGAGCGGTTCCGCGGGTACCTGGACTTCATCCCGGAACGGATCCCCCCAGAAGAACTCCGTACCGCTCTGCGCGCTGTGCCTCCGGAATTGGTCGAACGCAGTTTCCTCTGGGGAACTCCCGAGCAGGTGCTGGCGCGGATCCGGGACTATCGGGAAGCAGGTCTGCGCTTCCTCGCGCTCTTGCCGGCTTCCGCTCTCGCCTCGCCGCAGGCGGCAGCGTGGACTGTCTTCGCTCTTTGGCGCGTGCGCCGTGCTCTCGAGCGCGAACTCACCGAACGGGAAGAGGAAAGAGTCGCTCGTCCCGAGCGAGCTCATCGAGGACCGCCGCGAGCAGCCTGTCGCGGTCGACCGGCTGACCGAGTTCGACGAGAAGACTCGTCGCCGTCGGCAGGGGAAGGCAGTCCGCTGGAATGTTGACGTTGATCCCGATCCCGATGAGCAGATACTCGAGCACCTCTGCACGAACGCGACTCTGCAAGAGGATCCCGACCAGTTTGCGACCATTGACCAGGAGATCGTTCGGCTCCTTGATCGACGGGCGCAGGCCGCAGGTCGCCGCGATCGCTGCCGCGACGTGCTCGGCGACCCGCACGGCGAGACGCTCGTCCTGCACGACCGCGAACGGTGGACGCGCGATGACCGTGAAGAGCAGCGAGGTTCCGGGTGGAGCGAGCCAGCGCCGGCCCTCTCGTCCCCGCCCGTCCGTCTGCTCCTCGGCCAGGACCACGGTCCCGGCCGGTGCGCCGCGGGTAGCGAGGTCCGCGGCGATATCCATGGTCGAAGTCACTCGCTGGTATCGGTGAACGACCCAAGCGACCATGCGTGCTCAGCTGCGCTCGTCCTCGTCCGACGCGGACACCGGGGCCGTGACGCGCCGCACCGAGAGTTTGCGCACCCGGTTTCCGGCCACCTCCAGGACAGTCACCTCCAGGCCATCGACCCGCACCGACTCGCCCGGCTGAGGAATACGCCCCAGATGCGCCTGGACCAACCCGCCGATCGTCGAACTCTCCTCTTCCTCTAGGGAGACGTCGAAGATATCCGCGATCTCCTCCAGCGAGATCCGCCCATCGACGATCGCTTCGTCTGCACTGAGACGTTCGACGAGCGGTGCCTCGGCATCGTACTCGTCCTGGATCTCCCCGACGATCTCCTCCAGCACGTCCTCGATCGTGACGATTCCCGCTGTTCCACCGAACTCGTCGACGACGATCGCCATGTGGACACGTTGGTGCTGCAAGTCCCGCAAGAGCTCATCGACCCGCTTCGACTCCGGGATGAAGTAGGCCTCCCGCATGACATCTCCGACCTCGATCCCCTCGGCCGGCTCGAGCGCAAAGCGCAGGAGATCACGCACGTGCACGATGCCCACGATCCGATCGATCGTCCCTTGGTAGACCGGCAGCCGCGAGTGGCGTGTCTGGCGCGCCACGGCGATCGCGTCGCGCACCGGCAACTCGAACGGTACAGCGACGATATCGGTCCGCGGCACCATGATGTCGCGCGCCGTCAGCCGATCGAGCCGCAGCACGCGTTCGATCAGTTCTTCCGCTTCCTCGACCACCTCCTCGTGGACTGGTGGGGTCACCGCTGACGGAATCGCTGGCGTCAAGGCAGGCGGGATCAATGCCGCCAGGGGCCGCTCGAGGAGCTCGCTGAGCAGGCGCAACGGCGCCCCCACGCGTGCGAGCACGCTTGCCAGCAGTCGAAAGCGACTGCTCGCGAGAGGACGCCGTCGCTCCAGCAGCGCCATCGGCGCAGCGCTGGCGAGCACGAGCAGGGCGAGGAAAGCGATCAGCACGGCCACCGCGAGCGCGTGCTGTGACCACCACCGTTGGCCGATGCGCACGGCCAGCACAGTCAGTGCGAGGAGCGCCACACCTTGGACGAGTCGGATGGCCGGGCGAGCGACGCGCAGCTGCTCGAGCGTGGTCTCGCCATTCCCGTTCTGCGTCTCGGCCAACTGGGCGAGAAACTCTCGCAGCGAGCGCCGAGCCGGCAGACAACTGGCCAGGTCAGCGAGTGCCGCTGCGAAGAGAACGACAGCGAGAACCACGAAGAGGATCGCTTCTGTCCAGGGACTACTCAAGCACACACTCCCGGGATGGCCCCGCCAGAGGCGGCGAGCGGTCAGGTGAAGAGTGCACTGATGCTCAAATCTTTATGAATGCGCATGATCGCTTCCGCCAACAGCGGTGCGACGGTCAGCACCTCCACCTTGTCCGTGCACATCCCTTCTGGTAAGGGAATCGTATCCGTCACGAACACCTTCTCGATCGGTGACGTTTGGATCCGCTCCAACGCCTGCCCAGCGAACACGCCGTGCACGGCAGCCGCGAAGATCCGCCGCGCCCCGCGCTCCCGCAAAAGCTCGGCGGCTTGCAGGAGCGTCCCACCGGTCGCGATGATGTCGTCGACGATCACCGCATCCCGGCCATCGACGTCACCGACCATTTCCAGCACCTCGGCGACCTCTGGTCCAGGTCGCTTCTTGGAGATGATGGCCAAGCTCCCTCCAGCGCGACGGCGGAATTCGTCGGCCCGCACCACGGCACCGGCATCCGGGCTGACCACGACGAAGTCGCTGAGCCCCAAGCGCCGGAAATGCGCAGCCAGGATCGGCGTGGCCCGCAGATGATCGACCGGGATATCGAAGAACCCCTCGATCGCTGGCGCGTGCAGGTCGATCGTCAACACGCGATCGGCACCAGCGGTGGTGAGCAAGTTCGCCAAGAGCTTGGCGCTGATCGGCTCGCGCCCAGCCGTTTTCTTCTCCTGACGTGCGTAGGCGTAATACGGGATCACCGCGGTGATCCGGGCCGCCGAGGCGCGCTTGACCGCATCGAGGATGATCAACAGTTCCATGATGTTCTGATTGACCGGGGCACAGAGCGACTGGATGACGAACACATCCGAGCCGCGGACATTTTCTTCCAGGCGGACGCGCGTCTCCCCATCGCTCCAGCTGGAGACCTCGGCACGGCCGAGCGGCGTTTCCAGCACACCGACGATCGCCTGGGCCAGGCGGGGATTCGAGTTGCCGGCGAAGATCTGCAGTCGACCGTCCACGCCCTCACGCTCCTGTTTCGTCGCTGCGGCGCTGGCGCCGCGCTCCCACCGGGCGAGCCGGTACACCGACCACGGTCGTCCCCGGCGCCACGTCCTTCGTCACCACGCTGCCAGCTCCGGTCCGAGCCCCGCGACCGACCTGCACGGGCGCGACGAGCATGGTATCGCTGCCGATGAACGCCTCGTCCTCGATGACCGTGCGATGCTTGGCGACCCCGTCGAAGTTGCAGGTCACCGTGCCGGCCCCGATATTGACGCGCTCACCCAGCTCGGCATCGCCGATGTAGCTCACGTGCCCGATCCGGGTGGCACGACCGACGTGCACGTTCTTGAGTTCAGCGAAGTTGCCGATATGCACGTCGTCCTCGACGACCGTTCCCGGGCGCAGGTGACTGTACGGGCCGACGTGCACGCGCGCTCCGAGCACTGCCTCTTCCAGCACCGACGCGACGACCGTGGAGTCCGGTCCCACGACGCTATCGCGCACCACAGCATGAGGGCCGACGCGCGCCCCCTGTGCGATCCGGGTCCGCCCCGCGAGCATGGTGAACGGCTCGATCCGGGCGTCCGGCTCGATCTCGACCGTGGGTTCGATCCATGTCGTCGCTGGATCGACGATGGTCACGCCGGCGCGCTGGTGCGCCTGGACGATGCGATCGCGCAGGATCGCCTCGGCCCGCGCCAGATCGACCCGGTCATTCACGCCGAGCGCCGTTTCCGGGGGAGCCACGACCGTGATCACCGCCTGACCGGGGCGCTCGGCCGCTGCCAACGCGACGAGCGCGGTGTGGTAATACTCGCCGGA
>DAOTYK010000464.1:0-2522 GCA_034434855.1 Thermomicrobium sp. | reverse complement strand
CGTCGCGCGCGTCTGAGAGGAGGTCGGAGCGATGAGCATCCCCCAGACCCGACAGCGGACTCTCGAGCAGCAGCGAGCTGCCTTCGCCTGGCAATGCGTCGAAGCGGTGAAGCGCACCGGCTTCGCCAGCGAGTACGGCCAGCTCGCCCGCGAGGTCGCCTCGCTCGTCCAGATGCACGGCTTGGGCCAGACGCTGGCCTTTCTGGTCTCCAAGAGGCCCGACGAGCCTGGGCAGGTAAATGCCCACCTCCACCTCGCTCGTGACCTCTCGCGCTGGGTGGGCACGCAACTCACCGGTCAGGAGCTGGACGACCTCCGCGACTGGATCGTCCAGTCCGCGACCGTCGCCGAGTACCGCCGGGCTACACTGGAAGCGCTCGCCTTCCTCACCTGGCTCAAGCGGTTCGCTGAAGCCGAGCTCGTGTAAGGAGTGAGCCGATGCGCCAACGACCACGATCCGAACAGCCGGGCGGCACCGGTCGCCGACCGCAACGCGGTGGGCCGCGACCACCGTCGGGTAGCCGCTCCGGTCCACCACGCGACCGCGATCGGTCACTGGAAAGTCCCAACGGCGAACGAGGGCAACCGCTCCTCCCGTCGGCCACGCGGACGCTCTGGAACAGCGCCCGGAGCCAGGTCGCGAACCCCGCGCTCCTCTTCGACCGCTTCGCGCCGGCAGCCGTCTTCGGTAATCGCGGTGAGGCGACACCGCGCCGCGACTTCCTCCGCGAGGTGATCGCTGCCGCCCAACGGCTCGCTGAGAGCGCTCTCGCCGAGCAGATCTTGACTCGCTGGGAGGCGACGGTGCGGGCAGCCGGAGCGGAACCATTTTCCGTCGAGCTCGAGTCCCGCCTGGTCACCGGCCTCGGCGCGCACGGCCCGCTCGAGATCGGCTTCCGCTTCGACCGGCTCGGCTTTCCCGTCTTGCCGGGGAGCGGGCTCAAGGGCGTCGCCCGTGCCTACGCTCATCTCGTCGAGCGGCGCGACGAGTCGGATCCCGATTTTCTTGCCGTCTTCGGCCGCGTACCCCGGACGGGAGAAGCGCACGAGGTCGGTCAAGCCGGTGCGCTCGTCTTCTTCGACGCCTACCCCGAGCCGGGCTGGTGCCTCGAACTCGACATCATGAATCCGCATTACCCCCTCTACTATGCCGGGAAGGAGCCGCCGACACCCTGGCAGAACCCGACCCCGATCACCTTCCTCACCGTCGCGCCGGGCACGCGCTACCGCCTGGCGATCGGGCTCCGCCAGGGGGTGAGCGATCCCGACGGCCGCCTGCGCGCGCTGGCGGCGGACTGGTTGCGGAAGGGACTGGCCCAGCTCGGCTTCGGGGCCAAGACGACGAGCGGCTACGGAGTGTTTCGGAGCGGGAAGTGAGCGATGAACCAGCCAGTGCGTCGTGTCCTGGTCCTCAACGTCGGGAAGCCGACGGACGGCAACGTCGCCGACCGCCCGGAAGCCTACGCCCTGCGGGAAGCGCGCCCGGACTTCGTCGTCTTCGTGTGCTCTGAAGCTGCCGACGCCCAGGCGGGGAGCCTGCGCTTGGTCGACGACTATGCCGCACTGGTCGGTCTCCCACCCGAGCGGTACGAGGTTCTTTCCCTCGCCGACCCCGACGATCTGGTGGCCTGCTACCAGCGCTTGGTCGAGTGTTTCGCCGATCTCCGGCGTCGTTTCCCGGACGCTGAATGCTTGGCCGACTACACCGCGGGAACCAAGTCGATGAGCGCTGCCTTGGTCCTGGCCGCCCTGGACAGCGAGGGACGGCCGGAGGTGCAACTCCGCCTGGTGCGAGGAGCGCGCGGACACCAGGCGACCGTGATCCCGGGGACGGAGAGCTTCGCCCCCGTCAGCGGCGTCCACGACGTCCGAGCTCGTCGCTTCGTCGGGTCAGCGCGCCTCGCGCTCGAGCGCTTCGACTATGCCGAGGCGGCGGCCACCCTCGACCAGGCCTTGCAGCGCGAACTCTCGTCGCAGCTGCGCACCCGCCTGGAGCATGCTCGCAACCTCTGCCGTGCCTTCGACGCCTGGGATCGCTACGAACTGGAGACGGCGCGGACGCTCCTGGACCTGTACCGGCGCGACTGGCACAGCTGGCTCACCGTCCTCGACCAGCTCGCGGGCGTCGTCCGCGCCTTCGCGCCGGACCAGCCGGACGCTCCCGGTCCGCGCCTGGCCCCCCTCGAGCAGCTGCGCGATCCCTACATCGCTGTCGAGGACATCCTCCTCAATGCCGAGCGTCGGGCGGCCCAGGCCCGTTACGACGATGCGGTCGCCCGCGTCTACCGCGCGCTCGAGCTGCTCGTCCAGTTGCGTCTCTGGCTGGGGCATCGCATCGACACCAGCGACGTCGAGCTGGCGCGCCTTCCCGAGGCCTGGCGCGCCAAGCTCGCCAGTCGAGCCGAGGGGAACGGGCCGGTCCGGCTGGCCCTCGTCCAGGCCTGGGACCTTTTGGCTGACCTCCCCGGTGAGCCGCTCGCTGGCTGGCTGGCTGCCGAGCGCCCGCGCCTCCTGCAGTGGAC
>DAOTYK010000463.1:0-1546 GCA_034434855.1 Thermomicrobium sp. | reverse complement strand
CGACCAGCGCTGCGCGCGCTCCTCGCGCTTCACGGCGCACTCGCCCTCGGCACGGTCGGCTGGCTTTCCCGATCGACCGGACCCAGCGAGGAAGCTGTCGCGCTCACCGTGCTCGCCGTACTGGCGAGCCTGCTGGCGCTCCTCCTCTGGTGGAGCGGGAATCGGGCTAGTGCGAGCACCGCACCGGCAGCTGTGCCCGCTGCGTTCGCTGGCCTTTCGCTCGCCCTCGGAGCTGCCCGACACCCAGAGCCGGTGCTCGCCCCGCTCGTCTGGTGCGTGCTGGGACTCGTGCTCGCAGCGTTGCCCTCCCGGCGCACCTGGTCGACCTGGATCGCGCTCGCGCTCTTCACCGGTGGATGCGGCGCGGCGATCCTCGCTGCCCTCCGTTCCCCCGACTGGCAGCGCTGGAGCCTCCTCGTCCTGGTTGTCGTCACGGCGACGATGACTGGTCCCTTCCTCGCTCCACGCTGGTGGTTCGTCATTGGCTGGATCGGCAGCGGCGTACTCGCGCTCGTCGCACTCCTGGCACTGCGCCTCACTGGCCTGGTGGAGATCGCGGCACTGAGCGGGCTGGCACTGGGCACGCTCGTCGTGACCCGATGCATCGTCCCCCGGCTCGATCAGCCAGCCGGTGCCTGGGTGTGGCTTCCGACGTTCGGTGCCAGCGCCAGCGCACTGGCCAGTGCGTTGACCGGGCCGCTCTCGCCGGGACGACTCGGCATCGCGCTCCAGCCAACAGTCCCCGCGACCAGCGAGCCGATCATCGCGGCCAGCCTGCTCGTCGCTGCTGCACTGGCCGCCGGCCGCCTGCTCGGCCGCCGATGGCGCTGGGCCGCGATCGCGATCGCTCTGCTCCTGATCGCGTATGTCCTCCCAGCCATCGTGCCGGACGCCGCGCTCGTTCTGAGCTGGTCCGCGCTGGCCGTGGCACTCGTGCACGCGCTCGGCATCCGTGCCCGGCCCTGATGCTGTCTCGCCCCCGAGCTGCGGCGCCGAGAACAGGTGTTCCCGAGGGACGGAAGGGGACGAGAGCCAGCAGCTGTTCCCGCGCTGCTCGAGCCGGGCCGGGAGCGCCAACTGGCCACGCCTCCTGTCCTGCCGCGCTCAGGCCCGCGCGATCGCGCCCGACCGCACTCGTGCGGACGGATCGCACGTCGGCTGGCCATTCCGGCATCTTCGGTGCGTTGTGTCGCCGTAACAGCGGAGTCGAGAAAACCCTGGCACACTGCACAAGGCAGAATTGGCACACTTATCCGAGTGGCGGGGTATCGCCGCCGCGTTCGTCGAAGCGAAAAGGGTACACTTTAGAAGCGAACATATCGCGTCTTGGAAACACAAGTAAGGAGAGGATCATGACGAGAGCGATACCGGTCACTGCCAAGCCCATCACCCAGGCGCGACTCCACCAGCGAGTCGTCGAGGAACTTCTGCGGCAAATCGTCAGTGGCGCGTTGCCGCCCGGCACCACGCTGCCGTCGGAGCCGGAACTGGCCCGGCAATTCGGGGTGAGTCGCATCGTCATCCGGGAGGCGATCCGTATCCTCGT
>DAOTYK010000462.1:0-2041 GCA_034434855.1 Thermomicrobium sp. | reverse complement strand
CTGTTCATGATCCCGACCTGGACGGAGCTGGCGATCGCCGCCCCGCTCATCCAGCAAGGGATGACCGGTCCGGCTGCGGCGCTGCTCTTGGCGCTGCCAGCGGTCAGCTTGCCGAGCTTGCTGATCTATGGGGCAGCCTTGCGCGATTGGCGTGTCCCAGCCCTCATGGTGGTCGTCGTGGCAGCGGTCAGCATCGTGGCCGGCATCATCTTCTTGTGAGCGCTTCTGGCCCCCTAACCTTTGGCAAGACACGCTCTGCCCCGTGCGCGGGCGGGGCGTGTCTTGCCGACGACGCGATCGTGCGGGGTCGCCAGATTGACGGCGGAGTCTCGGAGGCGTAGCGGTCGTCGATCGAGGTCGCGACCGGGTGTATCGCCGTGGCTGTGCCTCAGCCCAGCGGCTTGTCGGCGCTCGGCGCGCCGAGCGCGAGCCACGCGCGGAAATCGGGATCGTGCTGCGCCAACTGGTACTCCATGAAGACCTCTTGACACATGGCGCGGAGTCCGCCGCTTCCAGGTGTGCGCAGCACCAGGTCGAGGAGCCATGCCTCGAACGCGTCCGGCTCGGGATCGTCCTCGATCGCTCGCTCCAGGATCCACCGCTTGAGTTCTTGGCCGAGAGCATCGGGGGTCTGGTCGCGCTTGCGCCGCTTGCGCCGCCCGGCGCTCGCCTCCAACGCATCGAGCAGCGCCCGACAGAAGACGGCCGGGCGGACGAGTGCGTTTGGGTCATAGGCTGGTCGCATGGTCGACTCCTAGGCGGCCAGTTCGCGCGCGACGATCTGCACCGCGAGCGGGTAACCGAGCCCCTCGGGCCGGCGATAGTTGCGCTCGGCCGCGACGAGGTCGAGTTCCACCGTCGTCAAATCGTGCAAAAGGATTTCCCCCTGGCTCCAGGGGCCGAGCGTCGCGAACGTCTTGACGTAGCCACGGCACTCCTGGCAGATCTCGACGCGCTGCGAGTCCTGCTTGCCCTCCTCAGCGAAGTAACCGAGGCGCCGGTGGTCGCTATTACCGCAGAAGGGACATTCCTGGTGTGGGAAACGCCAGCCGCTCCCGCAGCGACCGCAGCGGAGCCAGCGTTCGCGTTCCAGACCGCGGAACTCGGCCAGCGTCGGCCAGGCAGCGCAAACTGGGCAATAGCCGGCACGCCAGTGGGTCGGCGACACTGGGGCACTGTTCCGAGCGAGCGCTGCCAGGACAGGAAGAGCGAGCACGCTGCCGAGCACGGCGACGAGCTGGTCTGGTGTCTGCGCGGCCAGTGCGAGTCGTTCGAGGCTCTCCTGGTCAGCGCACAGGGCGGCCTGCACGAGATCGGGGAGTGGGAGCTTACCGCTCGCGACCGCTTCGTGCAGTGTGCCCGCTTCGGGAATACCGCTGCGCACGAGGATGGTGGTCGCCTCACCAGCCAGCTGGCGGAGCGCACCCAGGTCGGTGGCGATCGTGCGACCGTGCAGGAGCGGGACTGCCCCGCTCTCCAGCCGGTCAGCTGAGTCCAGGAGGACAGCGAGCGCTGCGCCGGACGGGCTGGTCAGGAGGCGGAGCGCTGCGGCATAGGAACGTGCCAGCGGAGCGAGCACTGCATCTCGCTCCGCCAGTTGCTCCAACTTGTCGATGACCGCACTCATTCGACCGGCATCCCGGCGAGCTGGCTCGCCGGCCCTTCGCGCGGTGTCAAGTAGTAAATAGAAGCTGGGCCGTTCGGCCGGAGCTGCACCTCGGTCGCACGGTTGCCGACATCACCGCCCGCGCCACCACCGCGTGTCCGCGAGGCCTCAGGGCTGCATCCGCTCAGCGCGAGAGAGACGAGCAGGACGACGAGACCACGCGCGATTGACCGACCGAGTCGATGCCACGTGTTTCCCGGCATCTCACACTGCCTCCGAAGAGAGCAGCAGTGCTGCACGCAGGACGAAGGCACCCGCCAAGACCAGGACAGTGAGTGTCGGGACGGCGAGGCGACCGATGAGCTGCGGCCGCCAGGCGAGAACGGCTGGCACGAGCATCCCCAGGGCAACGGCCAATGCGAGCAGCACGCCGTA
>DAOTYK010000461.1:0-1518 GCA_034434855.1 Thermomicrobium sp. | reverse complement strand
GGCGGAGTGGGGTTACCGGATCGCGTTGTTTCCGGTCTCGGCTCTCCGGGTGGCCGCCAAGGCGATGGAGCGGCTCTACCGCACGCTGGCTGCGGAGGGGACGACGCGCGGGCTGGTGGAGGAGATGCAGACGCGGGCGGAGCTGTACGAGTTGCTCGGCTACTTCGCCTACGAGGAGTTCGACGCGACGCTGGCGCGCTCGACCCTCCCGGAGTGGCAGGTGGGGCGCGAGGGGTGAGGACTCCGAGCGGTCGCTGAGCTCAGTAGCGCGCCGACGGCGCTCGGTGAGGGGGTTTCTCTCCGAACGGGGTGACGAGCCGATCGCGGTGGATCGGATCCCTCAGCGGCGACCGCGCCGGGCGGTCGCGGCGTCGACGGTGAGGTGGACAGCTTCGGCGGTGACCGAGCCGATCCACTCGGCCGGAATGTGGAGCGGTTCGCCGCCGAAGAGGCCGGGATCGACGGCCAAGCTCACGATCTCCCGGTCCTCGTGGCGACGGATCCCGGTCGCTGCGGGAGGTCCAGCGTGGATCCTGGCGACGGACTCGGAGTGAAGAGGTCTCGCGGGCGTGGATGTACTCGGGAGCGTGACTGACCCCCGGGGATTGCAGGTGGTGCTTCTTGCCTCTGCTTGGGAGCATATCCAGCAGAGGCCAGGGCGAGGAATGGTGCGTCTCGAGCACGTCCTCGAGACGATCGAGGATCCGCTCCTGATTGCGCAGGATCGAAACTTTCCCACACTGGAGTGTTATTATCGAGCGGCGAGCGAACTCGAGTTGCCGATCGCTGCGTATCTGAAAGTCGTCGTGGAGCGGGGATGGCATCCGGCGCGCGTGGTGACGGCCTACCCAGTCGATCGACCGCACCGGTCCGAGGTGCTGGTCTGGAGGCGCGAACAGTGAGCGTGTACGAGTACCGCCCCAAAGTTCCCTCGCGCGATCAGCTGCGTGAGTCGATGCGTACGGGATCTCTCCGAGTCGTCTTCGATCCGACAGCTGATGAGCTTCTCGTGTTCTGGCGGGAATGCGAGCGTCCAGCGGTGAGCATCTTCCTCACCGAGCCGGACTGGTTGGCACTGCTCGTCGATCCCGATACGGAGGAGGTTATCGGGTTCCACATCGAGGCCTTCCGTCAGCGTGCGGTGCGAGAAGTGCCCGAACTAGCTGCTCTGCTGGCGCATGCTCCCGGCGATGGTGAGCCCACCGCGCAAGGCACAGCGGAGACGCTGGCCGATCTCCTCGGAAGGTCGGCGAACGCTGCGTGATCGGGAGTTGGTCGAGCGAATCGATCCGGTAGGACTGGACGCGCTCGCTAGCCGGGTCGTCTCGGACGGGACGGTTCCGCCTTTGCTGGACCCTACAGGTCCTCAGCGGCGGCCGCGTCGGGCGGTCGCGGCGTCGACGGTGAGGTGGACAGCTTCGGCGGTGACCGAGCCGATCCACTCGGCTGGAATGTGGAGCGGCTCACCGCCGAAGAGGCCGGGATCGACGGCCAAGCTCACGATCTCCCCGTCCTCGT
>DAOTYK010000460.1:0-5707 GCA_034434855.1 Thermomicrobium sp. | reverse complement strand
CGCTGAGCAGTGCGCCATGACTCGTCCCCAGCCATCTTGCCCGCCCGGGCAACGTCTTCGGCCTCCTGTGCGCCGTCGCTTGTCCTCGCCCGTCAACTGAGGTCGTCGCCCGCACGGTGGGGCTGGGGGAGGCTTGTCCCCGCACCTCGCCGCCGTTCCTTCCGGCTCACCCATCGCGTCGTGTCGACTGCGTGCGTCGCCCGCAGCGACTCCGGCAGGCTGGCCGCTGCCGGCCTCTGGCAGGCGCCCACCCACGCTGGGGCATCGACTGGCATCCCGTCACCCGACGCTGACGGGCCGCAGCCTGCTATGATCGGGTGACCTCCCACTCCGGCATTGCCGGGCGACCAGGCGCGTCAGTCAGACCGAGCCAAATGGAGACCCGTCGCGCTCTCTGGGGCGCAGGGAAAGCTAGACAAGAGGCTCGCGCCGAAGGAGGGTGACCAGCACCGTCAGCGGCGTTCTCGGAAGAGAAGGATCGTCGAGCAGTCCCCTCGTCGGTCGCCAAGGACCCCGCGCCGCCGGGCAGCTCAAAGCCATGCGAAAAGCTTCATGTCGGTCACCGAAAAACCCCGACCCAGTTGTTCGCAGGCACTCCGCTCGGTCGTGCCGAACACAGACCTTCGGCGCTGACGCTTGCGAGGCGCCGGAAAGCCCGTCATCGCTGCATTCGTGCGCAGCGCGACGCCTGCCCCACGCGAGCTCCCCCGACAGTCGGATGGGAAGACGAGAAGGTGATCCACATGAGCGTTGTCGAGCGCCATCCGCTCGCGGTGCTGGCGAAACACCGAGAGCGGCCCCATGCCGAACGCAAGCGAGCCGTGCGTCACCGATCAGCGGTCGCCACCACATGCAAGCTCGTGTCTCGCACGCCCCACGTTTTCCGCTTTTCGACCCACGTCACAGGTGATCTGACCCAACCTGTATCGAAGGGCGAAGCGAACACGCCCCGGTCGACGTCGACCAGCGGCACCAGCGAGGTGCGAACGCAGCTCACCTGCCTCATCGTTTCAGCGTGTGCATCCTTCCCGTCCGTCGCGCGTCGCCATACCACTTCGCGGGCAGCCCTTCGGCCGAGCCTCTCGCCCATCGCACCCCGGCAACAGACGCTCCGACCAGCCGCTCGCCTTCGGCACACCGTGCTCGACGACTCTCGCTCACCATACCACCTGCATGCTGCCGTCGACCGTTCGTTCGGCGACCGACCAGAGGGTTGCCATACCGGCAGAACGAGACCAATCGCAGCGGATTGGTTGGCTTGGATGGTTCAGGTCGCGCAGAATGGCGCTTGGCGAGGGTCATTCCCCTCAGTAGGCTCGTTGTCAGTGGACGCCTCGGGGAGGTGCCATGCAACTCCGGCTCGATCGCACCAGTCGCGTCCCGCTCTATCGCCAACTCGCCGAGCAGCTCCGCCGGCGCATCCTGAGCGGTGAACTCCCGCCCGGCACCCGCTTGCCGCCCGAGCGCCGCCTCGCCGCCACGCTCGGCATCAACCGATCGACCGTCGTCAGTGCGTACCGCGAATTGGCCGCGGCCGGACTCATCAGTGGTCACGTCGGCCGCGGGACCATCGTCGTCGATCCAGCTCAGCACAGCGAGCCACGTGCCCCGTCGAGCGGTATCCCGTGGCCGCAGCACTTCGCCCCTCTCGCCACCGCCCTGTACGATCCAGCGCTCGAAGACGCCATGATCGCGGCCGCTCGCCCCGACGTGATCTCCTTCGCCACCGGCCAGCCCGCGCCCGAATGTTACCCGATCGCCACCGTACGCCAGTTGCTCGACGAAGCATTGCACCGCGAGGGAGCGCGGCTCCTCCAGTACTGCCCCAGCGAGGGATATCCCCCACTGCGGGAAGCCATCGCTGGCTGGTCACAGCAGGCCGGGATTCGCTGCATGCCCGAGAACGTCCTGGTCGTCTCCGGTTCCCAACAAGGACTCTATCTCGTCGCGCGGGCACTCGTCGAACCGGGAGACCTGGTCGCAGTCGAGTCGCCGACCTATGCCGGTGCGTTGCAGATCTTCCGCGCCGTCGGGGCGCGCCTCCTCCCCATCCCAGTGGACGACTCGGGCATGCGGGTGAGCGTGCTCGAGCGCGCCCTGGAGCACCGACGGCCCAAGCTCATCTACACACTGCCGACCTTCCAAAACCCCTCCGGCGCCACACTCGCGCTCGAGCGCCGTTTGCATCTGCTCGACCTGGCTGCTCGCGCCGGCGTTCCGGTCGTCGAGGACGACCCGTATCGGGAACTCTGGTACGAAGCGCCACCGCCACCGCCGCTCGCCGCGCTCGACCAGGCCGGCACGGTCATCTCGCTCACCACCGTCTCCAAGATCCTCTTCCCAGGCTTCCGCATCGGCTGGATCATCGCCCCGTGGCCAGTGATCCGTCAACTCGCGCTCGTCAAGCAACTCGTCGACCTGGACACGAATCCCCTCATGCAGTGGGCGATCTGGGCGTTTCTCGAGCGTGGTCTTTTCCCCCCGCATCTCGAGGAACTCCGACGCGTTCACCGCGAGCGTCGCGATCTCCTGCTGGCCTCCTTGGCGGCCGAAGCCAACGGCACCCTCCACTGTCGTGTCCCGGCAGGAGGACTCTACCTCTGGTGCGAGTTGGCCGAGGGCATCCGCGCGCGCGACCTCGTCCCGGAAGCAGCCCGGCAGGGCGTCGCGCTCGTTCCCGGCGAAAGCTTCTTCGTCGATCCTGCCCAAGGGCGATCGTTCGTCCGTCTCAACTTCACCTACCCGGCTCCCGCGGCACTCGTCGAGGGGGCCAAGCGACTCGGCCGAGCGCTGAGCGCGTTGCGCGAAGCCCGCGCCCTGCTCGCCCAAGCGAGTAGCCCGATCGTGTGACCGAGCGGACGGAAAGGAGGAACACGATGGACCAGCACCATGGAGCAGTCGAGCAGGCTACTTGGCGAACGAAGCTGGGGCTCGCCCAGATGCTCAAGGGTGGCGTCATCATGGACGTCGTCACACCGGAGCAAGCCCAGATCGCCGAGGAAGCGGGCGCGGTCGCCGTGATGGCGCTCGAGCGGGTACCGGCCGATATCCGTCGCGAGGGAGGAGTCGCCCGCATGGCCGATCCCGATCGCATCGTCCGTATCAAGGAAGCGGTCACCATTCCGGTCATGGCCAAGGTGCGGATCGGCCACTTCGTCGAAGCCCAGATCTTGGAGGCGATCGGCGTCGATTTCATCGACGAGAGCGAAGTTCTCACCCCGGCGGACGAGCGCTACCATATCGACAAACACGCGTTCCGGGTCCCCTTCGTCTGCGGCGCGCGCGACCTCGGCGAAGCCCTCCGCCGCATCGCGGAGGGTGCCGCCATGATCCGCAGCAAAGGGGAAGCGGGGACTGGGAACATCGTCGAGGCCGTGCGGCACCTGCGGGACATTCTCGACGGTATTCGGCGTCTCGCCGCACTGCCCCGCGAAGAATTGGTCACCGCTGCCAAGGAGTTGGGCGCACCCTACGAACTCGTCCGCGAGGTCGCCGAGCAGGGGCGATTGCCCGTCGTGCTCTTCTGCGCTGGTGGGGTGGCCACGCCGGCCGATGCCGCTCTGGTCATGCAGCTGGGAGCCGAGGGAGTCTTCGTCGGTTCCGGCATCTTCAAGTCGGAGAACCCCTTCGCCCGAGCCAAAGCGATCGTCGAGGCTGTCACCCACTACCGCGACCCCGAAGTGCTCGCCCGCGTCTCGCGCGGGCTCGGCGAGGCGATGCCCGGCATCGACCTGGCGACACTCGCCCCGGAGCAGCGACTCGCCCCGCGTGGCTGGTGAGGAGGCAGTGATGGCGGTGACGATCGGCGTCCTGGCCTTGCAAGGCGACTTCGCCGAGCATCTGGCTGCTTTGGCCCGACTCGGCGTCGCAACACGCGAGGTGCGTCAGCCCCGCGAGCTGGCTGGGATCGATGGGCTCATCATCCCGGGTGGCGAGAGTACCACCATCGGTCGCTTGCTCGAGCGCACCGACCTGATCGAGCCGATCCGCGAACTCGGCCGACGTGGGCTGGCCATCTGGGGAACGTGCGCGGGGCTCATCCTGCTGGCCCGGGAAGTCACCGCCGAGACGCGTGCCCGCCACCAGCCGTTGCTCGGCCTTTTGGATATCGTCGTTCGCCGCAACGCGTTCGGGTCGCAACGGGAAAGCTTCGAGTACGACCTCGTCGTCGAACCGCTCGGCCAGCCACCGCTCCGTGCCGTCTTCATCCGCGCGCCGGTGGTGGAAGCGGTCGGTCCCGACGTGACAGTGCTGGCTCGTCTCCCGGACGGGACGCCGGTCGCCGTGCGTCACGGGCGGATCATCGGGACTGCGTTCCATCCGGAACTCACCAGCGATTTCCGCTTCCACCGTTGGTTCTGTGAACTGGCCGAGCGCACGACCGTGCACACTGTCTGACCCTCCCTCCTCTCGCGCTCCCGTGGGGGCTCGCCCCCCCGGGAGCGAACCTGTCCTGTCCGATGAGGCCGCTCGGCGCGGGTGGTCACCCGACACAAGGAGCGCACGTCCACCCGGAGCGAGGCGTAGTGCGGACCGAGCGAGATCCGGCAGCATCGTCCCGCGTGGCACACCATCGGCTCAGCCCCTGCGGCGCGACTTCCGGCCGGACGTTATCATCGTAAGCGACGAGGAAGGGGGATCGTATGGGGCTGGAACTGCCCACGCTCGGGAAGATCTCGCGCGAGGTCTTCGATCGGATCATCCTGCCGCATCTCGGCGCCGCCTCGCCACGGGTCCTGGTGCCACCACAGCATGGCGTCGATGTCGGGATCGTCGATCTGGGTAACGGTCTCGTGATGGCCGTCACCACCGATCCGGTCTTCGTCGTCCCGGCCTACGGCTGGGAGCGGGCCGCCTGGTTCGCGATCCACATCCTGGCCTCCGATGCGGCGACGAGCGGGCTTACGCCGGCCTTCTTGGCGATCGACCTCAACTTGCCGCTCGAGATCACGGCCGAGGAACTGAGCATTCTGTGGACAACGATGCACCGGGTCTGTGCCGAGCTCGGCATCGCCATCATCGCTGGACACACCGCACGCTACGAAGGGTGTCACTACCCGATGGTCGGCGGCGCTGCGGTCATGGCCATCGGCCCAGCCGATCGCTACGTCACACCCAAGATGGCTCGGGTCGGCGACCTCGTCGTGGTGACCAAGGGAGCAGCGATCGAGGCAGCGGGGCTGTTTGCCGTGAGCTTCCCGGAGCGGATCGCGGCCGCCTATGGACGCGCGTTCGCCGAGCGGGCACAGGAGTTGTTCTGGCAGATGAGCGTGGTCGAGGACGCGATGACCGCGGTGAGCGTCGGCGTGCGCGACGACGGGGTGACGGCGATGCACGACGCCACTGAGTGCGGCGTGTTCGGCGGGCTGGTGGAAGTGGCCGAAGCGTCTGGCGTGGGCTTGCGCATCGAGCAGGAGCGGATCATCCTTCGCGAGGACGTGGCCAAGATCTGCGAACTCTTCGGGATGGATCCCTATGCGGCGATCAGCGAGGGGACGCTCATCATCACCGTGCGACCGCACAAGGCGGACGCGTTGCTCGCCGCATTGGCCGCCAAGGGGATCGCGGCCAGTGTCGTCGGTGAAGTCGTTCCGGCCGAGCAGGGGCTGACGCTCGTCGTTGGCGGGACGGAGCGTCGTCTGGAACACCCGCGCGTCGATCCGTTCTGGGCTGCCTTCGGTCGAGCGATGGCGGAGACGGAGCGGGG
>DAOTYK010000459.1:0-6681 GCA_034434855.1 Thermomicrobium sp. | reverse complement strand
GCAGCGCTCGCTGCTTTCTCGAGCACCCCGAGCCCCGAGGTGATGCCATCTGCGGCCGTGACCGATCGCGATTCCACTGGCCCGCCCTGGGACGCGCTCCTCTTCACGAGTCTCGCGGCCATCGTCCTGCTCGCATACTCGTTCGCCCGCTGGCGGAGGTGGTCACCATGAACGCGATCATCTGGTTGCTCTGGGCACTCGTGCTGGTGCTCGCGATCTCGGTGACGCGCAATCCGTTCTACTTGAGCCTGGCCGCGCTGGCCCTCGCGGCCGTCTGGATCGCCGTCGAGACGACGCGGCCACTCGGTCGGCAGGCGCCCCGCTTACCGTTCCTGGCTGCTGGCTTTCTCCTGCCGTGGAGCACAGCCGTCAATGCGCTGCTCGCCCACATCGGCGATCGCGTCCTCTTCCGACTTCCCGCCTGGCCGGTGATCGGCGGCCCCATCACGCTCAATGCGGCATTCTACGGCTTCCTCACCGGCATCGCGCTGACCACGGCACTCGCCGGAACGACTCTCCTCCATGCCGTCATCGACCGTCATCAGGCTCTGCGCACGATTCCTCCCAATCAGCGTGTACTCGCGACCACTCTCGCGATCGCCCTGAACGCACTACCCGCCTTCGCGACAGCAGCACGCGATGCGGTCGAAGCATCGCGCTTGCGCGGCTTGGCACTGCCACGCTGGAGGCAGCTCCAGATCGTCTTGGCAGCGATCCTCTATCGTGGTA
Source organism: Thermomicrobium sp. (assembly GCA_034434855.1). Classification (GTDB taxonomy): domain Bacteria; phylum Chloroflexota; class Chloroflexia; order Thermomicrobiales; family Thermomicrobiaceae; genus Thermomicrobium. The sequence continues at coordinate 5,952 of DAOTYK010000459.1, read as the reverse complement.
TCGACTACAGTCTCGCCACTGCTGAAGTACTGGAGACGCGGAGCTTCGCTGTGCCGCACCGGGCATCGCCCGGTGCGCAAGCCAGTTGGCTCGCGTTGCTTGGGGCCAGCTTCGTGGTCATCGGGGGCAGCTTGGCTGGCAAACCGAGCCTCGCCCTCGCCGGCGTTGCCGGACTGTCCATCGGTTCGGCGCTGATCGTCCGCTCGACCTGGCGCAATCTCCGCACGCTGCGTTGGTCACGCGCGAACGCTGTGACGGCCTCCCTCTTGCTCGCAGCTTCGATCCTCCTCGTCCTGTCGCTCCACGACTCCGCTGCCGACTTGGCGTACTCGCCCTATCCGGTGTTGCGTTGGCCGGGCTTCTCGCCGCTCGCCGGGCTCGCTTTTCTCCTGCTCGCCACACCGGCACTCTTTGTGCGAGGATCCGCGCGATGATCGAGGTGGAGGCACTCCGCTACCGATACCCCACGGGCCAGGATCCAGCACTGGTCGCCCCGCACTGGGTAGTGGAAGCCGGTGAGTTCGTGCTCTTGGCCGGCCAGACCGGTTCGGGGAAGACGACCTTGCTGCGCAGTCTCGTCAGCCTGGTTCCCCACTTCTATGGTGGGTGGTTCGGCGGGCGTGTCCTCGTCGGCGGACGCGACACGCGCCGCCATCGCCCAGCCGATTTGGCTGGGCTGGTCGGGTACGTTGGTCAAGAGCCGGAGACGCAGACGCTCCTGGATCGCGTCTGGGATGAGATCGCCTTCGCGCTGGAGAACCTCGGTCTGCCACCGCACGTCGTCGCTGCCCGTGTCGAAGAGGCGCTCGATCTCCTCGGACTCGCTCACCTCCGCGACCGACCGATCGAAACACTTTCCGGCGGTGAACGACAGCGACTCACACTCGCCAGTGTTCTCGCGCTGCGGCCGCAATTGCTCCTACTCGACGAGCCGACCTCGCAGCTCGACCCGTGGAGCGCCGAGACAGTCCTCGAAGTCTTGCGCCGCCTCGTCGACGAGCTGGGGATCACGCTCGTCATCGCCGAACACCGGTTGGACCGGCTGCTCGGTTGCTGTACGCGGCTCACGTTGCTCGAGGATGGGAAAATCGTCGCGGACGGCTCACCCCAGCACGTTGCCGAACTCTTGCCCGATCCACCGATCCTCGTCCAGGTCAGTCGTCTCCTCGCTTGGTCGCCACCAGCCCTCTCCGTCGCCGAAGGCAAGCGGCGGTTGCGTGGCCGCCAGCCGCTCTCGCCGGTTCGGCGCCCAGCGCCGTCACCCGGCCCGACGCTTCTCGCCCTGGAGCGCATCGCGTGCCGTCGCGGTGAGCGTCTGGTGTTGGAGGATGTGACGCTTGAGGTCTCGCGTCAGCTCGTGACGGTTATCGTCGGACGCAACGGATCAGGCAAGACGACGCTCCTGCGCGCGGCACTCGGCTTGGAAGGGATCGTACGCGGTCGGGTCTGGCTCGATGGCCGTCCGGTACGCGAAACGTTACGGGCGGGTAAGTTCCGCTCGATCGCCTACGTCCCGCAGTATCCCGGCGCACTCTTGGTCGGGAGCCGCCTCCGCGACGACCTCGAACTCGTCGCGCGCACACGCCAGGTCAGCACGACTGCGGTGACAGAGATGCTCGACCTTTTGGAACTCCGTCCGTTACTCGATACCCATCCTGCTGACCTGAGCAGCGGTGAACGCCAGCGTGCCGCGCTCGCCGTCGCACTGATCGGTCATCCGGCACTCATCGTGCTCGACGAGCCGACGCGCGGGTTAGGGCTGCGACTCAAGCAGCGCCTAGCCAACGAGCTGCGCCGGCGTGCTGCTGCGGGGGCTGCTGTCCTCCTCACCACGCACGACGTCGACTTCGCCGCGATGGTCGCTGATCGGATCGTTCTGCTGAGCGAAGGACGCATCGTGACCGAAGGGCCACCGCACCTCGTTTTGGGGGAGAGCTTCTCCTACGCTCCGGTCATCAGCCGTCTTTTCGGTCCCAGCTTCGCCACGGTGAGCGACGTCGAGCAGGCACTCCGTGAGCATCCAGCACCAACGGAAGACTCTCGAATCGGTTATACTGAGGGAGACTACGACGACTTCGATCGGGAGAGAGAGTGAAACTCCTCATCGCGATCGTCCAGAGCGAGGATGCCGATCGCCTGATCGGCGAACTCGTCGATGAAGGGTTCCGGGTAACGCGCATCGCGAGCAGCGGTGCCCTGCTCCGACGCGAGAACGCCAGCTTGCTGCTCGGTGTGGAGGATCACCAGGTCACGCGAGTGCTGTCCATCATCCGGCGCACCTGCCGGCGCAGGAAAGAAGTGGTGATCCCCTACGCACCCGCCCTGGAGCCAGGGCTCTTGTGGTTGCCGGAAAACTTCGAGGTCGAGGTCGGCGGAGCAACAGTCTTCGTCTTGCCGGTCGAGCGAGTCGAGCGGATCACTGACGATTGACAGGAACGAAGCAAGACAGTACGATTGAGCAGAACTCGAACATGGGTTCTATTCCCGTGCAGTCGGTGAGCGGAAGGCGGCAGCGATGGATCGACAAAAGGCACTGGAACTCGCGATCTCTCAAATCGAGCGTAGCTTCGGCAAAGGCGCGATCATGCGGATGGGCGAGGATCCATCCAAGCTCCAGGTCGATGTCATTCCGACCGGCGCGATCGCCCTCGACCTCGCACTCGGGGTCGGTGGCATTCCGCGCGGTCGCATTACCGAGATCTTCGGTCCCGAGTCGAGTGGGAAGACGACGCTCGCCCTCCACGTGATCGCCCAGGCCCAGCGGATGGGTGGTATCGCCGCGTACATCGATGCCGAACACGCCTTCGATCCTGTCTATGCTGAGCGCCTCGGTGTCGATCTGGACAATCTCTTGATCTCGCAGCCGGACACCGGTGAGCAAGCACTGGAGATCACCGAGACGCTGGTGCGTTCGGGCGCGGTGGACGTGGTCGTGATCGACTCGGTCGCTGCACTGGTCCCACGCGCCGAAATCGAGGGCGAGATGGGTGATGCCCATGTCGGCTTGCAGGCACGGCTGATGAGCCAGGCGTTGCGCAAACTCACGGGTGCCATCAGTCGCTCGAAGACCGCAGTCATCTTCATCAATCAGCTCCGCATGAAGATCGGTGTCATGTATGGCAACCCTGAGACGACGACCGGTGGTAATGCACTCAAGTTCTATGCCTCGGTTCGCCTGGATATCCGCAAGGTCGACGCCATCAAGGAAGGAAACGAGACCATCGGCACGCGTGTCCGGGTCAAGGTCGTCAAGAACAAGGTCGCCCCGCCGTTCCGCCAAGCCGAGTTCGACATCATGTACAACGAGGGCATTTCGGTCGCCGGCAACCTGCTGGACGTGGCAACCGATCTCGGCATCATCCGCAAGAGCGGCGCTTGGTACTACCTCGGCGAGGAACGGCTCGGCCAGGGTCGCGAGAACGCCAAGGCCTTCCTCAAGGCCAACCCCGAACTCATGCGGGAGATCGAGCAGCGGATCCGGCAAGCAGCACCCGAATTGCGCGGACGTATCCAGTACGATGGCAGCGCGACGGAGGAGTCCGACGTCGAATCGGCTGTCCCGACGCTCTTCGACGTGTAGGCGTCACGCGACGCATCACCGCTGCCCTGCGAAAGGCCGATTCAGTGACGAGCGAAACGATCCTCGCCGTCGAGGGGCTCACGAAACGGTTCGCTCACCGCACCGCAGTCGACAACCTGAGTTTCTCGCTCGGACGTGGCGAACTCGTCGGCCTCCTCGGACCGAACGGTGCCGGCAAGACGACGACGCTTTCGATGATCGCTGGTTTGATCCGGCCCACCGCGGGCCGGATCGTCTTGTTCGGTCGCTCGTTGGCGGAGAGCCGCGAGCAACTCCGGCGCGTCGGACTCATGCCGGAAGTCGCCAGCTTCTACCCGTATCTCGACGCCCGCCAAAACCTCTCAGTGATGGCGCGTGTCTATGGAGCCGACTCCGCCGAGATCGACCGTCTCCTCGAGCGCGTCGGCTTGCTGGAACACGCTCGACATCCCTTCCGGACCTACTCCCAAGGCATGCGCCAGATGCTCTCCCTCGCCAACGCGCTACTGGCCGACCCCGATCTCCTGCTGCTCGACGAACCGACCAACGGACTCGACCCGTACGGTCAACAACGTGTCCACGACCTCCTGCGCGAACTCGTCGCCCGCGGCAAGACGATCCTGCTCTCCAGCCACCTCTTGCGCGACGTCCAAGAACTCTGCCAGCGCGTGATCATCATCCATCGCGGACGGCTGATCGAGGATAGTCCCATCGAACGACTTCTCCGGCCAAGCGAATTGCCTGTGCTGGTCCGGACTGTCGCCGACGATCGTGCCCTCCTTCTCCTCAGTGGACCGGCTCGTCCGGACTGGATCCGCGGCGTCGAGCGCCGAGACGACCATCTCATCGTCCAATTGCCCTCCGAACGTTTACCGGAACTCAGCGCCTTCCTGGTGCACCATGAGCTCTACCTTCGCGAGTTGCGTCCGCTAGAGGGAGACCTCGTTTCTGCCTTCGTCGAACTGACGCGCGAGCGGTAGCAGAGGATGACGGCATGCGTGCGCTCATCGCAGCGGAATGGTTCAAAGTGACGCGCCGACCGATGACCTGGATCGCGCTCGGTATCCTGCTCGCCATCATGGCCACCCTGCGTCTTCTCTTGATCGCCCTCTCCTTCGTTACTCTCCCATCCGCACCGGGCCAAGAGATGCCCACGAATCTTTTCGCAGACCTCGTGACCTTGCCTGGAGCCATCGCGGACAGCGTCAACTTCCTGCCCAGCACCGGTATCTTCGCGCTGCTCGTCGTCGCGGCCAGTTTCGCTGGTACGGAGTTCGCTTGGGGCACGATCGTCCCGCTCCTCGCCCGCGGTGCGTCGCGCACGCGGTTCGTCCTCGCGAAGGCGCTCGTTGCGCTCGTCGTCGCGCTGCTCTATCTCGTCACGACCACCGTGGTAGGACTCGCCCTCGGCGCGATCGCGTCCCAGCTCCATCATGGGCAGGTTCCGCTGGAATGGCTCCAGCGCGACTGGCGCGAGTTCTTGTTGGCTCTTCTGCGCGCCTATTGGGCCACGGTTCCCTACGTTCTGGCCGCGCTCGCTATCGCCCTCGTCTTCCGTTCCTCGGCCCTGGCGATGGGTATGGTGCTGGCATACGTCATCGTCGAGCAAGTTGGACTCGGCGTCCTGCAGCTTCTCCGGCCGATGATCGAGGACAGCGGGTTTTCCTGGCTCTTCACGTTACTCGATTGGACCCTGCTCGGCCAGAACGCTGCCACGCTCCAAGCACTCAACACGCGAGCCTTCGTACCAAGCGGTCTCGCCGAACAAGCGACGGCCGGCGATCTTCATCCCTGGCGCGCAGCCATCGTGTTGGCAACCTACAGTCTCGCCTTCCTGCTCGCCGCCTTGGTCGCGCTCCGACGCGACATTCCGACTCGCCCTACCAGTGCTTGAGCATGTCACCACCTCGGCGGAAACCGGCCAGCGTTTACGCCAGAGCGTCCACGCGCCCGGACCATGCGCGAGCCGAAACTCGCCACCAGGGCGCTAGGCCCTCTGAACAGGAGCACGGCAGGAACTCGGCCCATCCCCCGTTGAGCGGGCCGGCGGGACGAGATTCGGCTCGCTGCCCTGCGTCAGACGGTACCGTCACACCCGCAGACTACCCTGAAAAAATTGCCACTGCGCGTCTCTGCGACCGTCTTTCTGGAGCACAAACTCGACGCCTCGCTCCGTCTCTCGCTCGTCGGCACAGCCCGCTCGAGAGTGCGCCCAAACGAAACGGCCAAGTGTGACCTCACCTGGCCGTCCGAATCGGCTGCTCGATCATCCGTTTCAGGTACCGACGCGCCGTGCGGTATAGAAACGCGGTCCGTAATAATCGCCCCAGAGTTCGCTGATCGTCACTCCCGTCCCGTAATTTTCCGCATGAATGAACCGGCCATTGCCGATG
>DAOTYK010000458.1:0-3839 GCA_034434855.1 Thermomicrobium sp. | reverse complement strand
CGCCCCTACCTGCAGCTCATGCCGGTTTTCGCCCGCGATATCCTGCACACCAGCGCAGCGGGATACGGTGCCCTCATGGGAATCAACGGAGTCGGCGCGCTGAGCGGGGCGCTGCTCGTCGGGCGGCTGGGCGCACGACAGAACCGCGGTCGTATCCTCTTCCTCGTCAACCTGGTCTTTGCCGGAACACTCGTCGTGTTCGCGCTGTCACGTTGGCTCGAGCTATCGGCGATCCTGCTCTTCCTCATCGGTGCCAGCCAGACGCTCCTCATGGCTCTCACGAACACGCTCATCCAACTCATCGTTCCGGACGAGTTCCGCGGCCGCGTGATGGCCCTCTACACCTTGATTCCGATGGGCTTGATGCCACTCGGGACGATGGCGCTCGGCGGGATCGGGGATCTTTTCGGCGTGCCAGCCACGGTCGCGGTCGCTGCAGCTGGTGCGCTCGTCTTCACGCTGGCCGGTCGCCGGCTCTTCCCCGAGGTCTATCGGCTCGCTTGACGCTCGCGATCCGGCTCGGCAGCCAGTTCTGCTCGCACGGTCACGAGCTTCCCCTGACGCACGACACCGAGCACGATCGTGCTTCCGACCGGTGCGCGACCCAAGAGACGCTGCAGATCGGTCGGCGACCGCAAGGGTGCGCCATCCAGGCTCACGATCACGTCACCCGGTCGCAGTCCAGCTCGCTCCGCTGGACTCCCGAGGATGACCTCGCGGACCGCGATCCCAGCAGCTCGTGTTCCACCATGTTCCGGAACGAACCGTCCTGGCACGCTCTTGAGCTCACCGATGATCCCCAGCCAGGCACGCCGCACGCGTCCCTCGCGCACCAGTTGGCCGGCTACCCACTGTGCGGTACTAGCAGGAATCGCGAAACTCAGCCCCTGCGCACCCGCGACGATCGCTGTGTTGACACCGACCACCTTGCCGCGCGTATCGACCAGCGGCCCACCTGAATTCCCCGGATTGAGGGGAGCGTCGGTCTGAATGACGTTCTCGATCAACCGACCGTCCGGCCCCCGCAACGAGCGGCCGAGCGCCGAAACCACACCGGTCACCACGCTCGCCTGCAATCCCAGCGGATTCCCGATGGCGATCACCAGCTGACCGACCTGCAGGCGATCCGAATCGCCGAACTCGGCGATGGGCAGTCCGTACGCCTGAACGCGTACCACAGCCAGATCGGTCGCTGGATCTTCACCGACCAGCTGCGCCGCGTCTTCCCTCCCATCAGCGAGCGAGACGACAATCTGCCGCGCGCGATGAACGACGTGACTGTTGGTGAGGACATAGCCATCGGGTGTGATCAGGAAGCCCGAACCCGCACCCGGAATCTCGGAACCACGATGCGTTGGGCGAACGACACGCAATCCGACGACCGCCGGTGCGACACGCTGGACGACACGGACCACGGCCGCCGAAAAGGCATCGAGCAGGGTCTCGGGCTCGACGGCGGGCATCGCGCCGCCCTGCACAGCCGCATCTTCAGCGTCGGTCGTTGCGATCGGCTGAACGAAGAGTGTGTGGTGCAGCACGGTTCTTCCTCCTCGTTGGAGCATCGGTCATCATTCAATCGACATCCGGGCCAGCCTGCCGGAGCTCTTGCACCCGGACCAAGGCTCGGCGCAGTTCCTCGAGCCACTCAGCTTGGTGACGACCGACCAACCGGACGCACCAGGCCAGTGCCTCGCTCCGGCTCCGCGCGATGCCAGCCTCGACCAGCGTATCGAGGACCTGCCGCTCGGCGAGTCGCAAGCGTGTCATCACGGGAACGCTCAGCACCGTGAACGACTGGCGAATCGGACCACAGGCTGCTCCCCAGGAGACTTTGCGACCGAACCGGTACTCGGCTTCGCTGGCGATGCGCATGCGCTGCGCACGCGTTTCCTCGCGGAAACGCTGGATCCGCGCCGCACAAGCGGCCTGCCGCTCCTCCTCGCTCGCTCCCTCCGGGAGTGGTGGCTCAGCGAGACGACCGACGACGAGAATCTCGTCCCGGTCGGAGGAGATCTCGGGCGGCTCTACGAACCAACCCTCCGGGAGGCGCCCGAGGAACCACGCGCGGAGCTCGGCTGCGAACGGATCGCGACTCATCGCATTCCCCCTTCTGTCGATTTCCATGCTTACAGTATTACACACGAACACATGTATCGGCCCGAGGGGCTGCCGGCTGTCCCGACCAGAGCAGTGCGCCGGACAGCATCCTCCATTCGGACGGCAGTGATGCGGTGCATGGCGGCCTGCGTACCGGGTGTTCGACGATCCCTCAGCCTGTGGCCGGGCACCCTCGGCAATGCCGCGAACCGCAAAACGCCAAGGAGCGCTTCACGGGATTCGCCTCCCTCGACTCCTCACTGTCCAGCCGAGCAGCCTTCGCCGCGCTGCTCACCCTCGCGCGCGGCTCGACTCCTCTCGCCTCGATCGGATACCGCCGGTCACGCACCAGGAAAGCACGATGACCCGCGCAAGCCGCCGACGCGGAGAAGACCAGGGCCACCAGCACCGCGAGGACCGCGATCATGGTAGGCTACCCGCAGGGTGGTGAAGCGGACAGGGAGGGTTGGACACGATGGCAGGTCCAGTGGTCGTTCCGGTACTCCCGACCTATCTCGATCCGGAGCGCGTGACCCATTGTGCGATTCCGTTCGGCCGAGCGATCGCTCAGCGACTCGGGAGCGAACTCGTCCTCCTCTCCATCGTCGAGATCACCGAATCCCTGCGCTCGTATCTGGAAGCGGAGGGAGAGCAGGTCGAACAGTTGGTGCAACGCTGGCTGGAGCAACGCCGCGAGTCGCTCGAACGGCTGCGGAACGCGGTCAGCGATGTGCCCTGTCGCATCGAGGTACGGCTGGGCGAGCCAGCCAAGGAGATCGTCGCGTACGCCGATGCGTGTCAGGCAGCGGTCATCGTGATGAGCAGTCACGGCCGCTTGGGTGTAGCCCGTTTGCTGGTGGGGAGCGTCACTTTCAGCGTGATGCAACGGGCGCGGCAACCGGCGCTCGTCGTGCGCGCTCGTGTACCCGTTCCAGCTCCCAACGCCCCGGTCACGCTCTCGCCGGTTCTCGTCCCGCTCGATGGTTCCGCGCTGGCGGAGGAGGCGATCGATACCGCGCTCCACCTGCTCGGTCAGGGTTCGGAGCCCCTGCAGCTCCACCTCTTTCATGTCCTCGCCGAGGAAGAAGATCCCGCGCGCTGGCAGCACTATCTCGAAGCTGTCGCTCAGCGAGTCCGTGCCCGCGGTTGTCCGACCAGCTGGAGCCTCGGCAGTGGGCCGGTCGCCGAGACGATCGCGGCCGAAGCAGCCGCACGCCAGGCTGGCCTCATCGCGATGGGCACGCACGGCATGAGCGGGATCCGGCGAGTGCTTTTGGGCTCGACGGCCGAGCACGTCCTCCATGCGACGACGGTGCCGCTCCTCCTCCACCGGCCACAGGCCGTCCGGCAAGCCTTGGAAGAGCCGGCGACTGCGAACGAAACCCTGCGGGCACGCGATATCATGACGCCGAACCCAGTAACGGTCAAGCCAGACGCCACGCTCGAACAGGTCGCCCAAATCATGCTCGACCGGCAGATCGGCGCCGTTCCAGTGGTCGATGCGGACGGCAGACTGCTCGGCCTGATTCGCGAAGAGGACTTCCTGGCGCAGGAAAAGCCGATTCCTTTCGCGGCCTTCCGCGCCCCGCAGCTCTTCGGCCACTGGCTGAATGCGGAAGGGATCGAACGGATCTACGCTGAAGCACGGACGCTACAGGCGGGGGCCGTGGCGCAGGCACCGGCTGTGACGGTCACGGAGGACACGCCACTGAGCCGAATCGCCCAACTCATGGTCGAACGCG
>DAOTYK010000457.1:0-1892 GCA_034434855.1 Thermomicrobium sp. | reverse complement strand
GAATCTCCACAGCAGCGGTCGCAGTTTCTGGTCCAGACCTATGCGCGCGATACCGGGGAAGTGATGACGGTCATGACCGTACCCCTCTTCGTCAAAGGGCATCGTTGGGGTGCAGCGCTCGTCGGTTGGAAGGAAGACGAACGCGATGGATCTTGAGGAGTGCTCCGACACTGCCGATGAAAAGGGTGAGAAGGCTGTGGCGGCGCGGATCGAGGGAGGTCGTCATGAGTGACCTGATGACGGGAATGGGTGGAGCAGGTGGGGCAGCGGTGACGGATACCTGGTCCGGACAGGGATCCGAGGAGGTGGCTGGCGACGAGACGATTTTGTTCGCCTTGGAGCGGCTGGCGACGGAGCTGGCGCGCGGCGACCTGGTAACGGCCGAGCAGGTCGTCGCCGAGTTACCGCCAGCGTTGCGCCGACAATGGTCCGGCGTGGTCGCGGCCTGGCGCGACCGAGTCGCCGAGCTGCTCGTTGCGGCATCGGGTGCGGTGGCCGAGGGGCTCCGGCCCGTGCGCGCGGCCGATGAGTTCTCGCAAGCTTTCCGCGCGCAAAAGGAGCAGGTGACGCAAGCCGCCAGCGTCGCCCGGGAACTGGCACAAGCTGTCCAGCTCGTCTTCGGGAGCGTGGGGCAAGTCTCGGATGCCGCCCGCGGGGCAGCCGAACGTGCCGATGCTGGGATCCAGCGAGTCGACGAGGCCTTGCGGTCGTTGGCCGACGTCGCGCGCTCGGTGGGTGAGCTCCAGCGACGGATCGAGGAGCTGTCGCAGGCAGTACACCCGATCACCCAAGTCCTGGGGACGATCGCCACGATCGCCAAACAGACGAATCTGTTGGCGCTCAACGCCGCGATCGAGGCGGCGCGCGCTGGCGAGCATGGGCGCGGCTTTGCGGTGGTGGCGGAGGAGGTCCGGCGCTTGGCCGTTTCGACGCAAGACGCGGTGGCGGGAATTCGGCAGCAAGTTCAGGCACTGTCCGAGGGGATGCAGCGAGTCGGCGAAGCCATGGGTGTCGTCGCCGAGCAAGTCGAGAACGGGGCGCTGGTAGCAGCCGGTGGGCAGGAGGCGCTGGCCTCGATCCGCAAGAGTGTCGATTCCATCGTCGTTCCCTTGCAGGAGATCGCGTCGGCCGCCGAAGAGCAGGCCCAGGCGGTCAACCAGCTGGCGCGGAACGTGCAGGCAGTCGCGGAGGTTGCGGAGTCGGTCGGGCGACAGGCCGAGGAGTTGACGATCGGTGTTCTCGAGCAGATGCAGCGACTGCGGGCAATGCGGGAGTTGATCGCACAAACGACGCTCGCCCTGTCCGATGCCCAGCTCGTGCAGGTGGCGAAGGCGGATCACCTGTTGTGGGTCCAGCGCTTGTTGGCCATGCTGCACGGCAAGGAGCAGCTGCAACCGGAGCAGGTGGCCGACTGGACTGTCTGCCGGCTGGGACGCTGGTATTACGGTCGCGGTCGCGAGCGCTATGGGAACTCCAGCGTCTTCCGGCAACTGGAAGCACCGCACCAGCGCCTGCATCAGACGGCTGCCGAGGCGGTGCGCGCCTGGAACCGGGGCGACCGCGAGCGAGCGCGGGAACTGGTGGAAGAGGTACGGCGGATTTCAGTGGAAATCGTCCAGCTCCTGGAGACGCTGCGGACGATGTGAGCGGCTGACTGGCACGGCTCGACCGAGGCACAGGGAGCGAGCAGACGTTGCCCAGCATTTGCGGAGCGATCGCGGCCGGAGCCGCCTCGTCCGTTCGTAGTGCGCCCTTCGACTCCTGCGCGAGGTGAGGCACGAGCAGCTGGAGGCGGGTAACAACGTTCTCTTCGGGTCGAGCGACCAGGTCCGGTCGGACGGGTTCGGCTGTCTGGTACGCGGCTCCGGCTGATCGGTCGCCTGGACGGGGAA
>DAOTYK010000456.1:0-5085 GCA_034434855.1 Thermomicrobium sp. | reverse complement strand
TCCAACCGGCAATAGCGGCGGATCTCGGCCGGTGTCATCTCGCTGTTGAGTCGCCGTGGATCGCCGAAGCGGCGCTCTTGCACGGCTCGGGCAGCTTCGACGCGAGCACGGACCGCGGCGGAGGGCTCGCCGGTCCGGTGGTCGGCCAGTTTGTCGAACTCGACGCGCGGAACATGGAGGTGAATATCGATGCGGTCGAGCAGGGGACCGGAAATCCGCTTCTGGTAGCGCGCGACCTCATGCGGACTGCAGGTGCAGGCGCGAACCGGATCGCCGTGGTAGCCGCAGGGGCAGGGATTCATCGCCCCAACTAACAGGAAGTTGGCCGGATAGGTGACAGCGCCGCTGGCGCGCGAGATGGTGACGAGGCGGTCCTCGAGCGGCTGGCGAAGCACCTCGAGAACCCGCGGGCTGAACTCGGGCAACTCGTCCAGGAACAGGACGCCACGATGCGCCAGCGTCACCTCGCCGGGCCGAGGCCAGGCACCACCACCGATCATGCCGGCGAAGCTGATCGTGTGGTGCGGCGCGCGGAAGGGTCGGTGGCGGATGAGCGGTGATCCGCTGGGGAGCAGTCCAGCGACCGAGTAGATCCGAGTGACCTCGAGCGCCTCCTCGCGGGTGAGCGGCGGCAGGATGGTCGGCAAGGCGCGAGCCAGAAGCGTCTTGCCAGCACCGGGAGGACCGACGGCGATGACGTTATGCCCGCCAGCTGCTGCCAGTTCCAGCCCCCGCTTGACGTGCTCTTGCCCTTTGATCTCGGCGAAATCGATCCCGCTCACCGGCTGCTCGTCCAACTCGATCGGCGTCGGCGGGAGCGGGGCGATCGGTGCCTGGCCGTCGAGATGCGCGAGGAGTTGGCCCAGGTTCTGGACGGGGATCACTTCGATCCCCTCGACCAGCGCGGCCTCGGCTGCGTCCTCGGCTGGGACGATGGCGCGACGCAGCCCGTGCTCGCGGGCGACACCGACCATCGGCAGGATGCCAGCGGTATGACGCACCGTCCCGTCGAGCGAGAGTTCGCCCAGTACGACCGTATCGGTGAGATCGGCACTGACCTGGCCGCTCGCCAGCAAGATACCGAGCGCGATGGGAAGGTCGTACGCTGGTCCCTCCTTGCGGATATCGGCCGGAGCGAGATTGACGGTGATGCGACCGCTCAGCGGGAAGCGCGCTCCACTGTTGCGGATCGCCGCGCGCACGCGCTCGCGCGCCTCCTGGACAGCGGCGTCCGGTAGGCCGACGATGGTCAAGCCGGGATTGCCCGGCCCGATGTCGACCTCGACTTCGACCAGCACTCCTTCCAGGCCGACGACCGCCGAGCTGTGGACACAGGCGAGCACGCGAACTCCTCTCGTTCCGGACACGAGCCGACACGACGCTCATTCTACTGGCTGGTCGGCCCCTGGAGAAGGACGGTCGGATAGGGGTGGATAGACGACGATGGCCTGGCGCGTCATGGCCGCGAGGGTGGGAGCGAGCTGCACCGCCTCGGACTCGGTGTAGACGTGCGGCTCGACGCGCGGCAGACCAGCGGCAGTGAGCACGCGCCAGGCGATCGCGAAGGCGTCCGCGCGCGGTGGGTCAGCGTAGATCACGAGGACATCGACATCGCTGGCGGTTGTGGCGCGACCCTGGGCCCAGGACCCGAAGAGGGCGAGCCGGCGCAGTGGCAACTCCTCTGCCAGCACGCGGGCAGCCTGCTCGAGCCGGGCCACGAGCTCAGGAAGCGTCAGGTCGGGCCACGAGACGCGCACAGAAGTCGAGGATTCGTTCGGCATGGGCGAGGGCCCTTTCCGCCTCCGATCGCGTGTAGAGGATGCGGGGAGCGCCTGCTGGATGGGCATCGGGATAGCGAGCCGCGATGTATCCCTTGTCGAGTTCGAGCGCGGCAGCGATGAGCTCGTCGGGGACCGGAAAGCGCTCGGCCAACGCCCGGAGCAGCCCGGCCACCGCATGACCCCAGGCTTCCGCGCCGAGTCGCTGGAGCGCAGCCTTGGCCGCTTTCTCGGCTGCTTGCTGGGCTGCGAAGACTGTCCAGTCGAAGAAACCGCCAGCGAAAGCGTGGCGGGCCAGCGCGAGATCGCCCGCTGCCTGCTCGAGCCAGTCGCGACTCCGTTCCATGCGCATCCTCCAGCGTCGAGGATAGCAGACTGGTCGACCGATCCGACACCCCGCACCCGGACAGCGTTGCCGTGGCCGGAGACACGAGCGTGGCGCTGGCAACGTCACCGAGCGAACGCCTTGTCGGAGTGCGACCGCGGTTAGCTCCACGAGTTCGCGGGTGATACAAAGGGATCAGCATCACAGCGGGGGCGAGGAAACTCCGAGAATAGGTTGGCGACTGTCCGCACGCGGCACCGGAGGTGCTGCCGAGGCGCGAGGACGCGGGGAGGCGGGGACCGTTACAAATCCGTTACAAATCGTGTCCGACCCCTTGACATGATTCGTGTCAGTGCGCTATACATGACCTGGGAAATGACGAGGCGATCGAATGACTCGTCGGGTACAGAAAGGAGGGACGGCGATGTTGGAGCGGTGGAACCCCGTTGCGGAGGCAGAGCGGATGCTGACCGAGATGAACCGGTTGATGTCGGAAGTGTTCGAGCGACCGCTCGCGCGGGCACGATTCGTTGCCTGGCGGCCAGCGACCGATGTGTACGAGACGGGTGACGCGCTGGTCATTCGCTTGGCGGTACCAGGAGCGAGGCCGGAGGATCTGGAGGTCACGGTCGAGCAGAACGTAGTGACGATCCGCGGACAGTACGGTTACCGGCTGAGCGAGGAGGAAGCCAAGCAAGCGACCTGGTACCGGCGGGAGATCGCGAGCGGCGAGTTTGCCGAGAGCATCACGCTGCCGATGCCGGTCAACATCGAGGACGCCAAGGCGACGGTCGAGAACGGGATCATCACGCTGACCTTCCCGAAGGCTGAGGAAGCACGTGTGAAGCGGATCCCGATCCAGGTAGCCCGGTGAGCTCCGGGACAGTGGAAGGGAGGGAGGAACGATGGCACGGGTACGGACCGACGAAGAAATCCATCAGGACGTCCTGGACGAACTCGATTGGGACCCGGAGGTCGACGCCAAGGACGTCGGCGTGACGGTGCATGACGGTGTGGTCACGCTGACGGGAACCGTCGACAGCTTCTTGAAGAAGTGGGCCGCCGAGCGCGCAGCCCTGCGGGTGGAAGGAGTGCGGGCGGTCGTCAATCATATCGAGGTGGTGCCGCGTGGTCTGGGTGTGCGGACGGACGAGGACATCGCCCGGGCGGTGGCGACCGCGCTGGAGGAGAACCCGGCGATTCCGCACGAGCGGATCAAGATCCGGGTCGAGGAAGGTCGGGTGACGCTGGAGGGCGAGGTCGACTGGCACTACCAGCGACGCGAGGCCGAGGAGACGGCGCGGCGCATTACCGGTGTGAAGTCGGTGATCAACCTGATCACGGTGCGGCAGCCGACGGTCGCGCCGGAAGACATCAAGCGGCAGATCGAGCAGGCCTTCGTGCGCCATGCCGAGATCGATGCTGAGAACGTCCAGGTGCGCGTCGAAGAGGGTGGACACGTGGTCCTCTCCGGGACGGTGCGCTCCTGGGCCGAGCGGAAGGAGGCCGAGGAGGCGGCCTGGCGCGCACCAGGCGTCACCAAGGTGACCAACTTGATCCGCGTCCAAGTACCGTGAAGCCAGTCCAGCGAAGACACGAGCCCCAGGGCTGACCCTGGGGCTCGTTCTTTCTGACCACGGCAGGGCGATCGAGCGTACGCCATCGGCCCTCGAGTTCGTGGGGAGAACAGCAGCAGACCTCGGGAGCGTCGCCGCCTCGGGCAGTTCCGGCCGGTTTCCCCGACCGCTGGCGGCAATCGGCCGAGACGGGTTCCCGCGTGAGGACCAAACCGATCGCGCGACCTTGCCGGCAAGAGCCGCACGAGTCACGCACGAGGCATGCTGCTCGATCGGTTCCACGGGCAATCAGGCACTCTGCACCACACCGACTCTTGACGAGCGGGCTGCTCGCGCGTACGCTACTGGTGTGGCTTCCGGTAACGGTCAGGCTGAACGGCGAAGGCGAAACGAACCGGCAAGCCACTGAAAACTGAGATCACGACGTCGCGCGACGCACAGGCTGCGGAGCGTTTGGTATTTTCTTTTTTGGTTACGCGAATTGCGGCGAGACGCAGAGCTCGAGCAGCAGGGCGGAAAGGGGGTGCGAGAAGCGAGCGAACTGGGAAGGGGCAGCGTTCTCGTCGTGATCGAGTTCGCGCGCGGACGGATCGGGAGACACCGCGAGCGGTAGACGATCGAGAGCAGTGTTGCATAGAGGAGGAGACCCGATGACTGACGAGACTCGGATGTTCGGGCGGACGCTCTCGCGACGTGCTGTTTTGCGGGGGGTGGCGGCTGGGCTCGCTCTGCCAGCAGTGAGCGCGCTCCTCGCCGCCTGTGGTGGTCAGGCCACGCCGACGCCAGCTCCTGCTCCGGCACAGACACCGGCGGCTGCGCCGACGCCAGCTGCAGCGCAGACGCCAGCAGCCAAGCCGGTCACGTTGGCGATCCTGCACTTCAGCGTGATCGAGGGAACCACCTGGTCCGGAGCCCACGACCGGGCGGGTAAGCGATTGGCTGAGAAGTATCCGAACCTGAAATACATCTACCGCGAGCAGGTCGGCCCCGATCAGACGGTTCCCTTCGCTGAAGAGATGATCGCCAAAGAGAATGCCGACATCATCGTCGGCAATGCCGAGTTCATCGGGATGCCGCTGCTGGATATCGTCGACAAGTACCCCGACAAGATCTTCGTCGCGGTAACGACCAGCGACCTGACGACGCGGCCCAACTTCATCCGCATCTTCCCGCGGCAGTACCAGTCGCTCTACCTCGAGGGACTGATCGCAGCCGCGCTGACCAAGACGGGCAACGTCGGGATCGTCTCCGCCTATCCGAACCTGCAGGTGTTGCGGCGGCAGGCCGGCTTCGTGCTCGGCGTCCAAGAAGGTGCCAAGAAGCTGAACAAGGACGTCACGATCCACATCAAGTACGTCGGCGACTGGTACTTGCCAGCCGAAGAGCGAGCCGTCGCCGAGACGTT
>DAOTYK010000455.1:0-4229 GCA_034434855.1 Thermomicrobium sp. | reverse complement strand
GTCTCGTACCACTTGACCGGTCGGTGCAGGTGCAGGGCGAGGGCAGCCAGGATGATGTCCTCCGGATAGGCACCGATCTTGGCACCGAAGCCCCCACCGACCTCCGGAGCGATGACGCGCACCTGCCCATGGCTCAAGCCGAGCGCTTGGGCGAGCGAATTCCGGTTATTGTGTGGGGCTTGCGTCGACGACCAGACGGTGACACCGCGTGTCAGCGGATCGGGGGCAGCAGCTACTGCGCGTGGCTCCATCGGAACCGAGACGAGGCGTTGCTGATAAAACCGCTGCTTGACGATGACGTCGGCTTCAGCGAACGCCTTCTCGATGTCCCCATGCTGATGACTGGTGTGCATCGCGATATTGTTCTTCACCGTCGCATGGAGTTGGGGCGCGCCCTCCTTCATCGTCTCTTCTGGATCGACGACCGCGGGCAGCGGCTCGTACTCGATCTCGACGGCAGCAGCCGCGTCATAGGCACGATACCGTTCGGTTGCCAGTACGACCGCGATCGGCTGTCCGACGTAGCGCACGCGGTCGATCGCCAGGAGCTCGTGCTGCGGTGGACCAGCCTGATCCTCTTGTTGGGCCGGTGCTTCGCCTTCTCCCTCGCCCGCGCCCAACTGGACTGCCCCCTTCAGCCACTGCCCCAGTTCCTTGTGTGTGATCACCGCGACCACGCCGGGCAGAGCCAAGGCGGGCGACGGATCGATCCGCTTGATGATCGCGTGTGGATACGTGCTGCGGATGAACGCCGCGTACAGCATCCCTCCGAGCTGAAGATCATCGACATATTGTGACGAGCCGGTGATGAGCCGCGGGTCTTCCTTGCGACGGACACGTGCCCCGACCATTCGACTGAGTACCATCACCGAACCCCTTCCCGACTGCTGTTCCCTTCTGCCGGCAGTTCTGCGTCGTGCGAATCGCTCGGACTCATTGTCAGTCCTGAAGTGCCCGTTCGTCAAGAGGGGAGGTCGAGATCACCGAACGGTCACTTATCCCTCTCGTCACAGGCGATCGCGACGAGATCGATCGCTTGTGCCAGATCACCTGCTGCGATACGGAAGTCGTCGACACCGATGGTGGCGACGAGTTCGCGCTGGCGCTGATTGAGCCAATGACGGACGGCGAGCGTTCCGACCGCGTGCAGGAACGCGCGGAGTTCGGTCGGAAGATGCCGGTGCAATCCGAACCGATCGAGGCGAAGAATGCGCTCGACGAGTCGGCGATTGGCTGTGCGGTAGGCGAGGACCCGAGTGCTCGGGAACACTCCCAGGAGCTCGACTCGCGGAAAGATGCTGGTGACCAGCGCTCGCAGGCTCGCTTCGTCGTACTCCCGGGCGTGATGGGGGTTCAGCCCACTGAACACGGCTGGCCGGTTGGGAGTCGTGAGGATCAGGTGTCCCCCAGGAACGAGGACGCGACGTGCCTCGCGGAGGAAGCATTCCGGCTCCGGCAGGTGCTCGAGGACCTGGAAGCAGCAGAGGAGCTGGAACGAGGCGGCACGGAATGGAATCCGTTCAGCAGAGGCACGAACCCAGGCGAGGTTCGCGGCCGGATAGCGGCGACGTGCGTGCTGGAGCGTGGGGAGATCGAGGTCGAGACCGATGACCAGCCGAGCTGTTCGCGCGAGTTCAGCTGTCCCGTATCCGTCGCCACAACCGACGTCGAGCACGGACGCGCCAGTGGCCAGCTGGCTCGCCCAGCGGTACGCAGCCAGGCTTTGCCAATAGGTGACGCGGAGGGCCCAGCTCTCCGGCGTCACACGTTCCGTGGTCGGCCGCCGGATCATCGCGGATCGTCCACTCTCGTGAACCAGGGCGCCGGACTGCTATCCTTGCCAGAGGAACCGTTTAAGCGAAAGGAGTCCACGGTGTCGGATTTCGTTTTGCCAGCGAGCACCTGGCTCGGACCGGTGACGTTGCGAGTCGCTGACGCGGAACTCGTCAGCCGTTTCTATGCTGGCATGCTCGGCTATGCTGTCGAGCCCGTCAGCGATCGCCTGTTGGCTGTCCTGCCGCCTGATTCCTCGATACCACATTTCCTCCTCGAATGGGATCCTGCGGCTCCACCCCGACCGGAGCGTGCTCCTGGTCTTTACCATGCAGCGATCCTCTTGCCTGCCCGTGTGGAGTTGGCTCGCATTCTTCGGCATCTCGTCGAGCATCACTGGCCACTGGCTGGCGCGTCCGATCACGGTGTGAGCGAGGCCCTCTATCTCTCCGATCCCGAAGGAAATGGGCTGGAGATCTATGCTGATCGGCCGCGCGAGCAGTGGCCGCGCTCGCCGCGCGAGGTCGTGGCTATGACGACCGTGCCCTTGGACGTGCGCGATCTCCTGCGCCAGCTCGAGGCGAGTCCGGATCCTTGGAGACGGATACCAGCGACGGCCCGCATCGGGCACGTGCACCTCCAGGTTTCCAGCCTCGAACTGGCTGAACGCTTCTACGCCGAACTGCTCGGGTTCGAGGTTACCCAGCGCTCTTACCCGGGGGCGCTCTTCGTCGCTGCCGGCGGCTATCACCATCATCTCGGCCTCAACATCTGGCACAGCCGTCGCGCTGATCCCGCACCGCCAGGAAGCCGTGGCCTCGTTCGCTTCGCGGTCGTCGTGCCGGAGCGTGCCGCCTGGGAAACCGTGCTCGACCGCTTGCAACGAGCCCACCGCCCGATCGAGCGCGGCTTGCAGGGTCCACTGGGCGAGGGAGCTCGCACACGCGACTACGATGATCTGGAAGTCGAGCTCTGGACGCCGGCCTGAGTGCGCTCATTGCCGACGGAAATCCGGGCTCGATCCGAGGTCGCGGACGAAGCGAGCGATCAGGCGGATCGCGGCGTCGAGGTCGTCCAGGCTCACTAACTCGTTCGGCGAGTGCATGTAGCGGTTCGGAACTGAGACGAGCCCGCAGGGAATACCGGCCCGCGCCGGCGCGATGGCATCCGCATCGGTCCCGGTGCGGATCGGGGCAGCGGAGAGCGTGACCGTGATCCCTTCCGCTTCGGCTGCCGCCAACAAGCGCTCGAAGACGAGCGGATGGACCATCGAGCCGCGGTCGAGGACGGGACCCCCGCCGATACGGACGTCGCCGCTGCCCCGCTTGTCGGCATCCGGATGATCGGTCGCGTGTGTCACGTCGATGACGATCGCGACGATCGGTTCTAGCCCGAAGGCGGCTGCCCGTGCACCGAGGAAGCTGATCTCTTCCTGTGTCGCCGCGAGCGCGACGACATCTAGGGGTGGGCGCTCCGCGGCGAGTGCCCGCAGCGCCTCCAGCGCGATGAAGGCGCCCATCCGGTTGTCCAGCCCGCGCGCCACCAGCCGGCCGTTGCGCAATTCGATGGGCGGTTGCTCGATGACGATCGGGTCACCGACCCGGACGACTTCGCGCGCCTCGTTGCCATCGCGCGCACCGATATCGATCCACAGATCCTTGATCCGGCTGGCACGCCCCTTTTCTTCCTCCGACAGCAGGTGCGCTGGTTTGCGCCCGATGACGCCGAGGATCGGGCCTTGTCTCGTGAGGATGCGGACTCGTTGCCCGGTCAGGATCTGGTCATCCCAGCCGCCGATGGCGCGGAACCAGAGGAATCCCTGGTCGTCGATATGGGTGACCATGAGCCCGATCTCGTCGATATGGCCTTCGATGAGCACGGTCGGGCCGTCCGCCCTCAACCGAGCGTAACTGTTGCCGTTGTGATCGACCCAGACGTCATCGGCGAAGCGACTGGCTTCCTCGCGCCAGATCCGTGCGGCTGCTTCCTCGAAACCAGAGGGGCTAGGAGCCTCCAGCAAGCGCAGCAAGAACGATTTCTGCTCGTCGCGCAGCATGCTCGCCTCCTCACTCGCCGACGCGGACCTCCGGATTGACCTGGTGATGCGGCGGGCGTCCGTTCAACACGTTACAGACGTTCATCAGGGAGAGATAGAGCGTCCGTTCGCGTGCTTCCTCGGTCGAGCCGCCGAGGTGCGGCGTCATGACGACATTCTCGAACTCGACGAACGGATTGTCGCGAATCGGCTCGACCTCGAAGACGTCCAGACCGGCCCCAGCGATCTGACCGCGGCGCAGAGCCTCGACGAGTGCCGATTGCTTGACGACTGGGCCGCGGGCCAGGTTGATGAGGAAGGCGGTCGGCTTCATGAGCGAGAGGGCTCGCTCGTCGATCAAGTACCGGGTATCCGGGGTGAGCGGGACGTGGAGCGAGACGAAGTCCGACTCGCGGAGGAG
>DAOTYK010000454.1:0-3130 GCA_034434855.1 Thermomicrobium sp. | reverse complement strand
TTCCGCTTCGTCGTCAAGGCACGCCAGCGCGGTGCGACCGTGATTCACGTCGATCCACGCTTCTCGCGCACCTCCGCGCTCGCCGATCTGTACGTCCCGATCCGGCCAGGCAGTGATCTCGTCTTCCTCGGCGCGCTGGTCAACTATGTCGTCAATCACGAGCGCTGGCAGACCGATCCGTTTTTCCGCGAGTACGTGCTTCACTACACCAATGCCAGCGTGATCGTCTCCACTGACTTTCGCGACACCGAGGACCTCGCCGGGGTCTTCAGCGGATACCGCGCCGAGCAACGCCGCTACGATACCGCCAGCTGGCACTATGCCGGGCAGCTCCACCCCGTCGAGGGCGAGCGCTGGCCCTGCCGCCCGCTGGTCGAGCCGGAGCGGGATCCGACGCTCCAGCATCCCAACTGCGCCTTCCAACTCGTGAAACGGCACTTCGCACGCTATACGCCGGAACTCGTCGAGGAGGTCTGCGGCGTGCCGCGCGAGCTGTTCCTCCGCGTCGCCGAGACGATCCTCGCCAACTCCGGCCGCGAGCGGACGACCGCTTTCTGCTACGCGGTCGCCTGGACGCAGCACACCATCGGCACGCAGATCATCTCGTGCTGCGCCTTGCTGCAGCTCCTGCTCGGCAACATCGGCCGCCCCGGCGGAGGCATTCTGGCGCTCCGTGGGCACGCGACCATTCAGGGATCGACCGACATCCCGACGCTCTTCGATCTTTTGCCCGGCTATCTCAAGATGCCGCGCGCTGTCCCGGAACACGCGACGCTCGCTGGCTACTTCGCCAGCGAGCGCCCCGCCACTGGCCTCTGGTACGAGATGCCCAAGTTCCTGATCTCGCTCCTCAAGGCGTGGTACGGGGATGCGGCGACCCCAGAGAACGACTTCGGTTACACCTTCCTCCCCAAGATCGGTGGCGACTACTCGTTCCAGTCGATCCTCACCATGATGGAGGACGGGATCATCAAGGGACTCTTCGTCATGGGGATGAACCCAGCCGTCGGCGGGCAAAACGCCCGGCTGGCCCGCCGCGCACTGGCCAATCTGGACTGGCTGGTGGTGCGGGATGTCCACGAGATCGAGACGGCCTCCTTCTGGTACGATGCCCCGGAAGTGCGCAACGGTGAGGTTCGGCCCCAAGACATCCGGACCGAGGTCTTCTTCCTGCCAGCGGCGATCGCAGCGGAGAAGGACGGCACCTTCACCAATACGCATCGCCTGGTTCAGTGGCACGACAAAGCCATCGATCCACCGGCCGATGCGCGCTCCGAGGCTCATTTCGTCTACCACCTCGGCCGTCGCCTCAAGGAACTCTATGCCGACGACGATTCTCCGGCCGGCCAGCAAATCCGAGCCTTGACTTGGGATTACCCCACGACCGGACCGCACCAGGAGCCCGATCTCATGGCAGTCGCCCGCGAGATCAGCGGGTATCGTGTCGCTGACGCACGACCGGTCGCTGGATTCCATGAACTGGCCGACGACGGATCGACTGCCTGCGGTTGCTGGATCTACGCGGGTATCGTCACACCGGAGGGCGAGCATCGGGCCAAACGCCGACGGGGCGACGAGCGTGCCAGCCCCGATTGGGGCTTCGCGTGGCCAGCCAACCGCCGCATTCTCTACAACCGCGCTTCAGCCGACCCACAGGGTCGCCCCTGGAGCGAACGGAAGAAGTGGATCTGGTGGGACCCCGATCAGGGACGGTGGGTCGGGTACGACGTTCCCGATTTCCCAGCCACCAAGCCGCCCGATTACCAGCCACCTCCCGGGGCCAAGGGGCTCGACGCTCACCCCGGTACCGCTCCCTTCATCATGATGCTGGACGGCCGCGGCTGGCTCTTCGTCCCACACGGCCTCGTCGACGGGCCCTTGCCCACGCACTACGAGCCATGGGAGAGTCCGATTCCCAACCTGCTCTACCCGACTCAGCCACGGAGTCCGGTCGCCCCGGTCTTCCTCCGACCGGACAATCCCTATCATGAGATCGCCGACCCACGCTACCCGTACGTCATCACGACCTACCGATTGACTGAACATCACACGGCTGGAGGCATGAGTCGCTGGGTACCGTGGCTCGCCGAGCTGCAACCAGCCGGATTCGTCGAGATCAGCCCCGAACTGGCGCGTGAACTCGGCATCGCGACCGGCGACTGGGTCGTCGTCGAGACGGCGCGCGGGAGCGCCGAGGCACGCGCGCTCGTCACCGAGCGTGTTCAGCCGCTGACGATAGCGGGACGGGCTGTTCACGTCATCGGCATGCCATGGCACTTCGGCTTCGGCGGCTTGGCCACCGGCGGCATCGCCAATGAGCTGGCTGCGTTGATCGAAGACCCCAACTCCCTCATTCACGAGGCGAAGTCGTTCACCTGCACGATCCGCAAGGGGCGTTTGCGGGAAGGAAAAGCACCGTGAAGGGACCGGCAGCACTCGAAGGCACCACGCGAGCCCGGCCAGGCGCCTTCGGCTTCCTCACCGATACCACCCTCTGCATCGGCTGCAAAGCATGCGAGGTGGCTTGCAAGCAGTGGAACCAACTGCCGATGGACGATTTCGGCTTCACCGGCATGAGCTACGACAATACCGGCGATCTCGGCGCGACCACCTGGCGGCATGTGGCCTTCATCGAGCGGATCAGCGATCGGGAAGGTCGGCGACCAACGACTCTCGCGCCGTTCCAGAGCAACTGGCTGATGCTGAGCGACGTCTGCAAGCACTGCGTCAACGCTGGCTGCATGGAGGCATGCCCGACCGGCGCCATCATCCGCACCGAGTTCGATACGGTCGTGATCCAACAAGATATCTGCAACGGCTGCGGCTACTGCGTTCCGGCCTGCCCCTTCGGTGTCCCCGCCCTGAGTCCGCTCGACGGCAAGGCGCACAAGTGCACCCTGTGCTACGACCGCTTGAAGGACGGGCTCGAACCGGCCTGCGCCAAGGCCTGCCCGACCGATGCTATTCAGTTCGGTCCAGTGCATGCCTTGATGGACCGGGCACGAGCGCGCGTCAGCGAACTGCGCGCCCAGGGTGTGGACGCTCGCATATACGGTGACCAGGCACTCGGTGGTACCGGCGGCATCGGTGGACTCAACGCCTTCTTCATCCTGACTGCACCGCCGGAGGT
>DAOTYK010000453.1:0-3805 GCA_034434855.1 Thermomicrobium sp. | reverse complement strand
GCGCACTTCATCCGCGCGATCAAGCGGCTGCCGCAGGGCCTCGCAGTGGCGGATGGATCACCAGCACCACCGCTCGTCGTGTACGGATTGGGAAACGACAGCGATGTCGTCCTGGCCCTCGCCCGAGCTGGAGCAGAAGCGCTGGTGAGTGCGGAAGCGAGCGTACAGGAACTCTTGGAAGCGGTCGAAGCCGTCCTGCGTCGCGAGCGCTACGTCAGCCCCCGTTACGGAGGTATCCTCCTCCGCGAGGTCCAGCGCTGGAGCGTCATCCATGAGGGACAGACCGGCGTCCGGCTGACCCGACGCGAGACGCAACTTCTACAACTCGTGGCCTCCGGACTGTCCAACAAGGAGATCGCCGAAGCATTGTCTCTCGCCGAGAGTACGGTCAAAAACCGGCTTTCCCTGCTCTTCGACAAGTTGGGAGTGAAGGATCGGACCCAGGCGGCGATCTTCGCGCTCGCCAACGGTGTACTCCAGCAACCCCTCGCGGTCGAGCGTGCATCGCTTCCCGAGGCTTGAGCGACTCAGGGGCGAGGCAGCCGCAGGATCTCGAGCCAGCGTTCCCAATTCGGCTGAGGTATGGGTGTCGGAGTGGACAGTGCGGGACTCGCGGCAGGAGACACTGACTCCCACTGGACGAAGAGGACCGTTTCACCTGGGTACGTCAGGTTCAACTCGCTTCGAGCTGTCCGCTCGACGTACGCGCGATAGTTTTCCCCCTGAAGATCGGCCAGTTGGCGGGCCAGTGCGTCTCGCTCGGTCACGAGTCGAGCCAGTGCGGCGCGGCGTTCGGCCACCTGCAGCTCGAGTTGCCGGGCCCGCCAGGCTTGTTGACCGAAAGCGACAACGAAGTAGAGCGCGATCGCGAACCCGAGAGCGACCAGCAGCGCGGTGCGGAGCCAGGAACCGATCCCGTGCATCGCTCATCCCCCATTCGCCAGGGGTGGCCACCGGGTATGCCAGTCGGTGGCCTGCTCGTAGGCGTGGGCGACCCGCAAGAGCGTGGGCTCGTCGAATGGCCGGCCCATGAACTGCAGACTGACGGGCAAGTCATGCGCGAAACCACAGGGAACCGCGATCGCCGGGAGGCCAGCCATGTTCGCGGGGATGGTGAACACATCGGAAAGGTACATCTGCAACGGATCCGCCGTGCGCTCGCCGAGTCGGAAAGCCACCGTCGGTGAGGTCGGTGCCGCGATCACATCGACACGAGCGAACGCTTCGTCGAAGTCGCGTTTGATGAGTGTCCGCACCTTTTGCGCTTTGACATAATAGGCATCGTAGTAGCCAGCGCTCAAGGCGTAGGTGCCGAGCATGATGCGCCGCTTGACTTCTGGCCCGAATCCCTCCCCGCGCGTGCGGAGATAGCGCTCCAAGAGCGTTTCGCCGGGCAAGCTCAACCCGTACTTCACGCCATCATAGCGTGCCAGGTTGGCGCTCGCCTCGGAGGGGGCGATGATGTAGTACGTGGCCAAGGCATATTCGGTGTGTGGCAAGGACACGGGAACGAGCTCGGCTCCCAGCTCTTGCAGGAGAGCCAGGGCATCCTCGATCACGCGCTCGACTGCCTGATCCATTCCGGGCACTCGGTACTCGGCAGGGATACCGATCCGCAGGCCACGGATATCTCCGGTCAGCGCCGCGCGGTAATCGGGCACCGGGAGGGGAACCGATGTCGAGTCGGCTGGATCGTGACCAGCGATCACCTGCAGCAGCATCGCCACATCGACGACTGTGCGGCCGAAGGGACCGATCTGGTCCAGGCTGGACGCGAAAGCGACGAGCCCAGAGCGGGACACTCGACCATACGTCGGCTTGAGCCCGACGATACCGCAGAAGCCAGCTGGCTGCCGGATCGATCCACCAGTATCCGATCCGAGGGCTACCATGGCTTCACCAGCAGCGACTGCTGCCGCCGAACCGCCGCTCGATCCGCCGGGAACACGATCCGGATCCCACGGATTACGGGTCGGACCATAGGCCGAGTTCTCGGTGGAGGAACCCATGGCGAACTCGTCGGTGTTGGCTTTGCCGACGAACACCGCATCCTGTGCCCGCAGGCGAGCGACGACGGTCGCATCGTAGGGCGAGCGGAATCCTTGCAGGATGCGCGACCCAGCTGTCGTCGGCGCATCGACCGTACAGAGGTTGTCCTTCAGGGCGACCGGTATACCCGTGAGGAGATCGCCCTCACCGCGAGCCAGGCGGTCGTCAGCTGCGCGAGCTTGACGACGCGCCAGTTCCGGCGTAACCGTGATGAAGGCGTGGAGAGTGGGCTCCAGTCGCTCGATCTGGGCGAGATGTGCTTCGAGCAATTCCACAGCGCTGATCTCGCGTCGATCGAGCAGCGCACGGGCCTCCGCAGCAGTCAGGCGAACCAGTTCGCTGGTCACCGTGCCCCCTCAACTCTGCTCGAGCACCGCATGGACGCGGAAGAAGCCGTCTTCGCTCTCCGGAGCGTTGGCCAGAACAGCTTCCACCGGCAAGGATGGTTGGACATCGTCCTCGCGCCAGACATTCTGGAGAGTGATCACCTGCGCGGTGGGCGGGATCGCCTCGGTATCGAGTTCCTGGATGCGACTCACGTGCTCGAGAATCGACGAGAGCTGCTCGCGCATCAGCTCGCGCTCTTCCTCGGTCAAGCCGAGTCGAGCCAGCATCGCGACATGGTCGACGATCTCGCGGCTCAAACGCATCGCCGGACCTCCCTCTGCCGGGCGGCAGTGTACCACGTTTCGTCTCATCCCTCGGCGAGCGCATTGCGGGCAACGACGTTGCGGTACCAGTCAAAGCTCGCTTTGGGAAGGCGCGACAAACTCTCGTAAGCGACGTAGACGATGCCGAAACGCTTGCTGTAGCCGTGCGCCCATTCGAAATTGTCGAGGAGTGACCAGACGAAGTACCCCTTCAGGGGAACACCCACTCGAATGGCGCGGTGGGCGGCGGCAAAATGGGCAGCCAGATAGGCGATCCGTTGCTCATCCTGGACACGGCCAGCGACGGGCTGATCAGGATAAGCGGCACCGTTTTCGGTGACGAACAGCGCGCGTGGCGCGTACTCCCGATCGATCCGGATCAGTAAGCGCTCCAGTCCCTCCGGGACGACTGGCCAACCCATATCGGTGAGCTGGTAGCCGCGGTCAGCCAACTCTTTCGGGTCGAGCTGGGCCAAACCCAAGGGGTTCTGCTCCTGGGACACAGCCCGGACGAAAGCTGGTGCATAGTAGTTGATACCCAGAAAATCGAGCGGCTGCGCGATAGTCGGGAGATCAGTGTCGGGTGGATCGAAGAATGGAGCCAGGCGCTCGCGTACGTCGAGCGGATACCCGCGGCCGAACACCGGGTCGAGGAACCATCGGTTGAGGAGACCGTCGTAGAGACGTGCGGCAGCGGCATCGTCCGGTCGGTCGCTCGCCGGCTCGACGGGCGACAAGTTCAGCGTGATACCGACGGCTGCGGCAGAACTGGCTGCGCGGATCGCCTGGGCCGCCAACCCGTGCGAGACCAGGAGTTCGTGGCTGACGCGGATCGCCGTGGGAAGATGCTGAATGCCTGGTGCGTGGACACCGAGATAGTGCCCCACGTAGGCAACGACCCACGGCTCGTTGTGCGCGATCCAGTAGCGCACCCGATCACCGAGGCGACGAGCGACGACCTCGGCATAGCGCGCGAATGCCTCGGCCGTCGAGCGTTCGCTCCAGCCGCCGCGATCCTGTAACGCTTGCGGTAGATCCCAGTGATAGAGGGTGACGAACGGAGTGATGCCCGCCTCGAGCAGCGCATCCACCAATCGCTCGTAGAA
>DAOTYK010000452.1:0-2393 GCA_034434855.1 Thermomicrobium sp. | reverse complement strand
TCGAGGTCGTACTGGCTGAGGCACTCGTCGACGAGCGCTTTCCACTGCTGCATGAAGCCGCGTCGCTCCGCCCACTGGAGCGGGTCGAGGTACTTCTGCTCGTGGTTGCCGGCATAATTGAGCTCATAGAGCCCGTGCCGGCCACCGAACTCGGAGTACATGGCGTCCCACACCAGTTTGTACAGCTTGCTGCGTTCCACGGCGGTCATACCGGTCCCGCGGAGATAGCGGTCGAGGAGTGGCCGGACCTCGGGGTTGAGGAAATCGCGGTAGCTGGACACGTTGATGATCGGGGCGCCGCCGAGGATCCGCTCGTAGATCTGGCGGATGCGGTCCCAAGCGAAGTTGGTGTAGACCCGCGCAGCGGCCGCGTATTCCAGACGCGGCACGACTGACCCGCCCAAGCTCGGCTCCGGATCGCTCACCATCGCCGTGACGATGGCCCAGAGGAGATGCCGGAGCGCGACGAGTTCCCCGACGAGTACCTGGTTTCCGCGGAAATCAGCTGTCCCGTTGCACTCCAAGCCTTTCTGCAAGAGACCGATCATGAACTCGACCTTGATCATGAAACGGATCGTGGTCTGCAGGTTGAACCGGTTGAAGAAGCCGGAGTCGGCATAGAATCGCTTGCACTTAGCCACGTCGCGGTAGATGAGCACGTCTTCCCAAGGGATGAATGCCTCGTCCAGAACCAAAAATGCGTCGTTTTCATCGAAGCGGCTGGAGAGCGGATGGTCGAAGGGGCTCTCGGCATCGAGTTCGTACGACGCGCGCGAAATCAGGTATTGACGCGGGTTGTCCATGCGGACGAAGAAGACGAGTGCGACGTCCTCATCGCGGCCTTCTTGCATCCGCGCCGCGCTCCCGCTGTTGACGCCGACGAAGGTGCCGTGGGTGAGGACCGATCCTGTCGCGACTTGCTTGGCACCGCTCACGATGATGCCGCCGTCTGTCTCCTTGACGACGTGGATGTACACATCGCGGACTTCGCTGGGTGGACGATTGCGATCGATCGGTGGGTCGACCAGCACGTGGTTCATGAAGAGGACGCGAGAAGCGTATTCGCGGTACCATCGCCGGGCTGTTTCCCCAAAGGGAGCGTAATAGTCCGGGTCAGCGCCGAGCGTAGCCATGAAGGCGGCCTTGTACTCCGGGGTCCGACCCATCCAGCCGAAGCTCATCCGTTGCCAGACTGCGATGGCTTGGGCTGCTTCCTTGAGATCCTCGGCGGAATACGCAGGGGCGAAGAACTTGTGGGTCAGAATGCCCTGGCGATCGATCTTCGTCAGGATCTCACGCGTCTCCGGCGCATGGAGCGCGTCGTACAGCCGGGCGACCGAGCGTGCGGCGTTGCGGAAGGCCGGATGAGTCGTGACGTCCTCGACCCACTCGCCGCGGAAGAAGACCTTGCGGCCGTCCCGCAGGCTTTCCAAGTACTCCTCACCAGTCATCGGACGGGGCGACGTCTGGATGACTTGTGCCATCGACCGTTCTCCCTTGCACGATCGACTCCTCGCCACTTCTAATCCGAAAATAGTGCGAGCATCACGTCACGTCAATCGTGTCGTTCGGCTATCATGAACTCTCCACGATGATCTCCGGCGAGCGGGTAAGAGGACGGGAAGTGGTTCAGCCATCGTGAACGAGCTGCTTGCTGGTTCAGCAAGGTGCTGCTATCGTAACGAATTGGAGGGTGCGATGCTCCAGACAGTGCAAAAGGCAGCGCAAGTGCTCCGCCTCTTTACGCCGCACCAGCCGGAATGGGGGGTCACCGAGGTCGCTGCCGCGCTGGAGATCCCCAAGTCAGGTGCTCATGCGCTTCTGCGGACGTTAGCAGCGGAGGGCCTCTTGCAGCGAACGGCCGCTGGCCGTTACCGTCTCGGCTGGGCACTGTTCGAGCTCTCCCAGACGTTGCTCGACTCGAGTGCGCTCCTCCGCGCGGCCCGTCCGGTCATGGAGCGTCTGGTAGCTGGGTGGGGCGAGACGACGCATCTTGCCGTGTTGGTCGATGGACAAGTGTTGTACGTCGAAAAGCTCCAAGGGGATCGTGCCCTCGAGATCGTTCTGTCCGGAGTCGGCAAGCGCCTCCCGGCGCACTGCTCTGGTGTCGGAAAGGTGCTGCTCGCCCATCAGCCGTGGGAGGTGGTGCTCGAGATCGTCGAGCGGACTGGTCTGGTGAGTTTCACGCCGAACACGATCACGTCGGTCGAGTTATTACGCGAAGAACTGGAGCGGGTCCGCCAGCAGGGGTTCGCCTACGACCAGGAAGAAGTAATGGTCGGGCTCTGTTGTGCGGCGGCGCCGATCCGCGACGAGAGCGGTCACGTCATCGCGGCGATGAGTCTGTCGGTGCCGGCCTATCGCTTCTATCCGAACCGGCAACGGCTCACCAC
>DAOTYK010000451.1:0-1851 GCA_034434855.1 Thermomicrobium sp. | reverse complement strand
CTGCGCTTCCGCATCGGTGACGAGGAGCGGGTGCTCGGGCCGTTCGAGGCGATCCATGTCCCTTCGGGTACGGAGCACGAGGCAGAGGCGCTCGAAGCGGTCGTCTTCTACGATATTTTCCATCCAGTTCGGGAGGACTATCTGGAACTGCTCGCTCCCTCCGACGAGCGGGCCTGAGGAGCGAGGAGCAGCCGACCGGAAGACCGACTCGTGGGGCCGGGTCCGCGCGTAGGCGGATCCGATGGCGGACGCGAGCCCCTGCTAACGTGGCGAATTACTCCGCTTCGCCACCGTGGCGAGAGTCTGGGCGTCCGGCGGGCGCTGCTCGCTGGGAGGTGGTTCGCAGCGGTGCGCTGTCGACCGCGCTGGCCGCTCGTGTCTGGGGCACGGGTGAGCGCTCGGGTGCGGCGCATGTCGGTGCCTCCAATGCGGTCCGGCGGAGCACCTGGTCTCGCTGGCCTGCCGGCGGGGAGCCGCAAAGCGGGAGCAGCCGCCCCAAAGTCTACGAAGACCTCTGCGCGTGTTTCGGCCGTGGAAGCTGCCGCAGACGGGAACTCCTGTGTTCCCGTGCTGGTACGAGACTGGCGGTGACGGTCGGGTTAGAGCGGCGGAAGGAGCACCCGCGATGGACGACATCAGCTTCTATGAGAAGTTCGATCGTTGGGATTACGAAAGCCTCTACCAGGAGGCATACCGCGGCTGGTACGACAACGAGGGTTATTTCGACGCTCAGCTCGGCGATCTCAGCTATTGGGCGTGCTGGTTCGCAAACTATGTCAGCTTCGACAAGCTGGAGACGCTGTCCGAGGACTCTTGGGAGGATTTGCGACAGGAAGCTCCTGATCTCGGGATGTGCCGGTTCGTCCGCCACTTCGGCTCGCTCGGGAAGTACGGTGATGAGCTCGCGCGCGAACTCGGCGTCGAAAAGTGGCTCGATCTCGCGTGCGCCGATCCAGGAGAACCGGTTCCCGGCTATGCCGGATGGTGGCTCGGTATCGACGAGCCCGCCGGTTGCGACTGGGTGCGCGAGTCGTTGGGAATCGTCTACGGCTCGGATCATCGTGAATCGATCGGCGACAAGCTCGGGATCACCGTTGAGGAGACCCGCGGGTGCTGGCTCTGGACCAAGCGGGCGATGCAGGCGCTGTCCAAGCTGGCTGAGCCAGTGGACGCCGCTGGCTATCTGCTCGACGAAGTCATCACCGCGGACCCCACGTTGGAGCGCGAACTCGGGCGCCCGCTCTGGAACATCGAGGAGGACTGGAGGCGGGAGGAAGTCGGTTACGAGACGGTCATCAGCGTGGTCGAGACGATGATCGAGGCGATCCGCTCGGTCGACCGCTACGCCATACTCCGGCATCTTTTGTCGTACTTCGAGGACTACCGGGACTTTCTCGTCAAAGTGTCGCTCGGACAGATCGAGAACCCGGGTGAGCGCGCCCTGATTCCCCAAAGTGGCCAGACGCTCATCGCCGCGGCGCTGGATCTCGGCGATCGCTATATCCACTTTGCCTACAACCGCTACTGTTCGTGGTACCGGCTGCCTGAACGCTGACCGTCCGCGCCGGACTAGTCGGATCCGTACCGTCACGAGCGGCCGCCAGCCGGGGCGAGCGCTGGTCGCCGCAGGACAGCGGCCGGGATCGCCCAGCAGAGCACGAGTGCAGCGGCCAATGCCAGTGCAGTGAGGCCGAGCGCGGCCTGGAGGCCGATCCGGTCAGCGACCCACCCCGTCACCGGTGCGCCGATCCCGCCGGTGACGAAGCCCATCCCGAGGATGAATCCGGACGCCACGCCGGCGCGACCAGGCAGCAAGCGCTGTGCAGCGACCAGGGTGACGGAGACGGAGGC
>DAOTYK010000450.1:0-2865 GCA_034434855.1 Thermomicrobium sp. | reverse complement strand
CCGCTTTCCTCCTCGCGCCGGAGTGCTTGCAAGGCGAGTTTGGCCAGTCCACCGGCGACGTGGACGTTGTGCTCGCTGGGTTCCTCGCCGCGGAGGCGCTCCAGCACGGCTGCCTCGGGAGCGCGCAGGAGATGGCGCACCGCCGCGCTGGAGACACCGAGGAACCGGGCGATCTCTTCGGCTGGCCAGTGGTGCTCTTCGGCGAGGACGACCGCGTAGGCTGCTTCCATCAGACTGGGTAGCCAGGTGAGCCGCCGTAATTCGACCAGCTGGCGTGGGCCGCCGACGAGCTCGATGGCTTTGAGGAAGACGCGGAGCGCGCGCTGATCGATGTCGGGTGGCTGCGGCGTGACCTCGATCGGGGTCATTCGACTTCCTCCTCTCCTGTGCTGACGGCTGCACCGCGCGCGAGGTCGCTCAACCGCGGTCCGATCCGCACCAGCCCTTCGGGTGTGATCTCGAGCAGATGCGTCGCCGTATCGTGGCCGCTCATCCGGCAACCATCGATCCGGAAGAGGCGAACCGTCTCGCCGATCGGTGTCCGGTACAGTTTCGCTTGTTGGTAGGACAGGACGGGTTGCTTGGCGAGGACGAGCGAGCCATCGAGGATGTGTCCGACGGCGAATCCGCCGGCAGCTTCGGCAGTGAGGAGCTCGTGCCCGCTCCGCTTTTGGGAGACCGCCAGTGCGGTCTGGTGCCATTTCTTGAGAAACAGATACAGAGGGCGTACGATTTCGCGCGCCTGCATCTCGCGCGCCTCGTAGAAACCAGTGAGCGAGTCGATGACCACGGCCTGGGCATGGTAGGTTCGGATGGCGAAGGCGAGCGTGCTCAGGAGCGTTCCCAAGTCGTGCGTCAAGCTGGTGTGCGTGGCTGCGTCGATCAGAACGATGGCGCGGTCGATCGCCTCGCGGGGTACTCCCATCGCCTGTGCGCGGAGCTGGAGACTGCCGGCGACGAATGGCCCTGGTGCCTCGGTCGTGAGGAAGATGCAGGGCTCGCCTCGCCGGGCGCGCTCCACCGCGAACTGCTCGACCATGAGACTCTTGCCGGTATCGGAAACCCCCGTGACCTGGAGGACCGCGTAGCGTGGGATACCGCCCAGGACACGCCGCACAGCCTTCCCTTCGCGCCACTCGGTGACGAAGAAGAGGTCGTCGAGGCCTGGTACTCCGGTCGGGACACCCTCGAGCTGGGGAACGCGCTGGGCCAGTTCCTGCAACGGTGTGACCGCTTCGACGAGTGGTTCTTGTCGTTCGCGCATGATCGATTGCCTCTCGTCCTGTTTCGTCCTCTGGCGTGGCATCGGCGTCCCCTCGCCACCTGGGCCAGTGCCTTCCATCTTACCGCTGGTCACACCGGGAATCGCCGGAGGAGTGCGGTCGCGGGAGCGGCTGCTGTCCGGACACCCCTTGCGGTGTACGTACACTCGTGCTAGGCTTCGAAAGCGCGCGGCGTACACTCGTGGTGGTCGAGAGGAGGGACGGTGATGGCGACGATTCCGACACGGCTGCCGGAAACAGCGTTCCCCTTTCGGTCACCGCCACCGACGGTGCGACTAGTGCGCAGCGAATCGGCGGCGCACCCCTTCGCCCTGACGATCGCGGCCGCCTGGTCGTGTTACGGCGCGCGGCCGGCGAGCGTCGAGCGCGTGGTCGAACTCTTCAGCGGCAACGGGGAGGCGGCCAAGGCAGCGCGGCGCGAGCGGGCTGCTGCGCTCTATCCTGACCTCTTTGCGGCCGGCCACCACACGACCTTCCAGCATGCGCACTTCGTCTTCGTCGTGGATGGCGTCTCCCGCCTGGCGATCTGGTCGTTCTTCCACCATCATCCCTTCTACAACTCGGAGCAGGTCTCGCAGCGCTACCGCGAGGTGACCGGCGCGACGATGGTGACGCCGGACCTGCCCGAACCGCTGGCGGATCTCTACCGGGCAGCGGTGGAGCGGGCGCTGGTCGGCTATCGCCGGTTGGTGGAACTCCTGACCCCCGATATCGCCGCGCGGTACGCGGCCGTCTTCCCCGCGCGGGCGCGCAGCCAGCGCCCCGACGTGCAGCAACGCGTCCAGACGGCGGTCCAGCGCCGGGCGCAGGAGGTGGCCCGCTACGTCCTGCCGCTGGCGACACCGGCACATCTCTACCATACGATCAACGGGCTCACGCTGCTCCGCTATTATGCGCTCGCCAACCAGCTCGACGTGCCGCGCGAGGTGCGCTACGTCGTCAACCGGATGGTCGAGGAGGTGCTGGCGGTCGATCCCAACTTTCTCGGTGCGCCGGGGCATCCGCTCGACCCGCGGATCCTGGCGCTCGAGGACACGCTGGAGTACCGGGCGCTCCGCGCGTTCGCGGACGCCGTCGAGCGGAGCGCGAGCGAGGCGTTCTTCCGCGAGTTCGACGCGGCGCTCGGGCCCTACCACTCGCGGCTCGTGGCCTACACGCCCGATGCCGAGCGTCTGCTGGCCGATGCGGTGCGGACTGTGCTCGGGCGTACGCGCAGCGAGCTCGACGACGACGCGGCGATCGCGCTGGTGCTCGATCCGGCGCGCAACCACTACCTGGGGCACCCGCTGTACCTGGCGATGCACTCGAAGCTGATGCAGACGCTCAACCACGTCTCCTTCACCTTCCAGAAGCGGATCAGCGGGGCGGAGGACGCGCAGAACCAGCGGCACCGCGGCACGTTGAGTTCCGGTCCGGTTCTGCTGGCGCATCTGCGTCCGGAGCCGGACGTGATCGTGCCGGAGGACATCGCGCGGGTTCCGGCAGCGCTGGAGGAGTACTGGGCGACGATCCGGGTGCTCTGGGAAACGAAGAACCGGTTGCTCGACGCTGGCGTGGCGCCGGAGTACGCGCTCTATCTCCT
>DAOTYK010000449.1:0-2622 GCA_034434855.1 Thermomicrobium sp. | reverse complement strand
CTGCGCTTCCGCATCGGTGACGAGGAGCGGGTGCTCGGGCCGTTCGAGGCGATCCATGTCCCTTCGGGTACGGAGCACGAGGCAGAGGCGCTCGAAGCGGTCGTCTTCTACGATATTTTTCATCCAGTTCGGGGGGACTATCTGGAACTGCTCGCTCCGTCCGACGAGCGGGCCTGAGGAGCGAGGAGCAGCCGGCGTGCTGAATCTTGGCGGCAGGCTCGCAGGCGAGCGAACCCGATCGCGGGCGCGCGACCCTGGGGATGTCACGAGTCACTCCGATTCGTCACGGCGCAGAGCATCGCTGCGTCCGGCTGGTGCTGCACTCCGGGGACTCGGGTCGCAGCGGCAGGCCTTCGACTGCGCTGGTCACTCGCGCTGGGGGCACCGGTGTGCGATCGGGTGCGGCGACTGTCGGTGTCTCCGGCGCGATCCAGCAAGGTAGCCGGTCTCGATGACCGGGCGGCGGAACGCTGCAGAGGGTGAGCGGACGCCCCGGAGTCGACCGGGCCGCTCCGCGCGCGGCTCGACGACGGGGGCTGGCCCGGCATGATCCGCCAGCGAACTGCCCGGGACGGGAACACCTGTGTTCCCGTGCTGGTACGAGACTGACGGTGACGGTCGGGTTAGAGCGGCGGAAGGAGGACCCGCGATGGACGACATCAGCTTCTATGAGAAGTTCGATCATTGGGATTACGAAAGGCTCTACCAGGAGGCATACCGCGGCTGGTACGACAACGAGGGTTATTTCGAGGCTCAGCTCGGTGATCTCAGCTATTGGGCGTGCTGGTTCGGCTACCTCGTCGATTTGGATAAGCTGGAGACGCTGTCCGAGGACTCTTGGGAGGATTTGCGACAGGAAGCTCCTGATCTCGGGATGTGCCGGTTCGTCCGCCACTTCGGCTCGCTCGGGGAGTACGGTGATGAGCTCGCGCGCGAACTCGGCGTCGAAAAGTGGCTCGATCTCGCGTGCGCCGATCCAGGAGAACCGGTTCCCGGCTATACCGGATGGTGGGTCGGGATCGACGAGCCCGCCGGTTGCGACTGGGTGCGCGAGTCGTTGGGAATCGTCTATACGCTAAGTGGGCAGACAGCGATCGGCGACAAGCTCGGGATCACCGTTGAGGAGACCCGCGGGTGCTGGCTCTGGACCAAGCGGGCGATGCAGGCGCTGTCCAAGCTGGCTGCCCCAGTGGAAGCCGCTGGCTGTCTGCTCGACGAAGTCATCACTGCGGACCCCACGTTGGAGCGCGAACTCGGGCGCCCGCTCTGGAACATCGAGGAGGACTGGAGGCGGGAGGAAGTCGGTTATGAGACGGTCATCAGCGTGGTCGAGACGATGATCGAGGCGATCCGCTCGGTCGACCGCTACGCCATCCTCCGGCATCTTTTGTCGTACTTCGAGGACTACCGGGACTTTCTCGTCAAAGTGTCGCTCGGACAGATCGAGAACCCGGGTCATCGCGCCCTGATTCCCCAAAGTGGCCAGACGCTCATCGCCGCGGCGCTGGATCTCAGCGATCGCTACATCCACTTTGCCTACAACCGCTACTGTTCGTGGTACCGGCTGCCTGAACGCTGACCGTCCGCGCCGGACTAGTCGGATCCGTACCGTCACGAGCGGCCGCCAACCGGGGCGAGCGCTGGTCGCCGCAGGGCAGCGGCCGGGATCGCCCAGCAGAGCAGGAGTGCAGCGGCCAATGCCAGTGCAGTGAGGCCGAGCGCGGCCTGGAGGCCGATCCGGTCAGCGACCCATCCCGTCACCGGTGCGCCGATTCCGCCGGTGACGAAGCCCATCCCGAGGATGAATCCGGACGCCACGCCGGCGCGACCAGGCAGCAAGCGCTGTGCAGCGACCAGGGTGACGGAGACGGAGGCATCGGCCACGAGACCGAAGCTGGCTGCAGCGAACAGACCGACTGGACTGGTCGTGGCAGCGAACGCCAGCAGGGCGGGGATCGCAAGCCCCAGCGAGCCCAGCAGGACGCGCCAGGAACCGAGGCGGTCAGCCAGGAAACCGCCGAGAAGTGTCCCGGCGGCTCCACTGGCGACGATGACGGTCGCGACGACCCCGTAGAGCACGTCGTAGCCGAGTTCGCGATACCACACCGGGGCGAAGGTGGCGACGGTCATGAAGGCCCAGCTGCGCAACATGACCACAGCGAGGATCGGGAGGAGCGCTCGCCAAGCGATCGCCTGACGAGTCGCGCTGCTGCTCTGCCGGCCCGACGGCGGGAGCGACTCGGCGAACTGACCGAGCCCCCAGCGGACGAGTGCCGCAGCGAGGAACCCGATCGGGACAGCGACGAGCGTGCCCGCGAGCCCGAAGGCGCGGAAGAGGATCACCCCGGCCAACGGGCCGAGTGCATAGCCGATGGTACCGCTCACGGTGTAAATCGACATCGTCGTGTTCCGCTGGTGCTCCTGAGCGAGCGCCGCGGCCCGCGATGCACCGATCGGGTGGTACGCGCCCGATCCGAACCCGGCCAGGAAGGCGAACGGGTAAAGCAGTTCCGGGCGGCGGACGAGACCGTACAGGCCGAGGAAAATGCCGGACCAGAGGAGACTGAGCGGCGCGAGCCACCGCACACCCCAGCGATCCGCCAGGTAACCGAAAAACGGCTG
>DAOTYK010000448.1:0-8293 GCA_034434855.1 Thermomicrobium sp. | reverse complement strand
TCTCTCCATCACTCGCCCTGGAAGCAGCCGAGGAAGGGCTGCGGCGGATGCAAGCAGGGGAACATCGCCTCGCCATTCATCCCCGCTGCGGGACCACGCTCGTCGCCAGCCAACTCGTCTTGGCAATCACCTTCCTCGCGACACTCCTCCTTCTCCGCCAGCTTTCTCTGCTTCCCTTCCTGCTCGGACTGGCCGCAGCCTTGCTGCTCGGGCCGCGTCTGAGTCCACTGTTGCAGCGCTGGATCACGACCGATGCCCGTGTCGAGGGCATGCGGATCGAAGGCCTTCGACCACATCTCGTCCCACTCCGGTTGCCGTGGTCCAGCATGATGGTTCCAGTACCAGGTGCCTTGCTCGTCCGCACCAGTTGGAGCGATGAACCGCCGAACGGCCGATCGGTGACCATCCTGACTCGCGACGCTCGGCGCGTCGAAGCTGGTCGTTACTGGATCGACGAATGACCGACCGAGCAAACCATCTGTCGCGTGTGGTCCGACTATCGGCTGACCTTTCGAGGCACAGTTTTCGATCGGACACTGGCGCACGAGCGAGTCGTTATGCTACAATTCTGCGGTTATGTGATGCATGAGTGGCATTGGAACGACGATGGCTGAGCGAGTACTCGTTGCCCTCTCTGGGGGCGTCGACAGTGCGGTGACAGCCTACTTACTGAAGCAGGCCGGCTGGGAGCCGGTCGGAATCCATTTGCGTCTCTTCGACGCTGCGCCTGGTCTCGACGGTGTGTGCTGCGGCGATGTCGCTGCTGCCGACGCCCGAGCCGTCGCTGCCCAGCTCGGCATTCCCTTCTACGTACGGGATCTGCGACCGGAATTCGACCAGGAGGTCGTCGCTCCGACCGTCGAAGAGTACGCTCGGGCTCGAACTCCTAATCCCTGCGTCTTCTGCAACCATCGTGTCCGCATTCCCGCACTGCTCGACTTGGCCGAAGCGCTCGGTATCAGGTTCGTCGCCACCGGCCATTACGTCCGTAAGGTCGCGACGCCGGGCGGCTGGCGTTTGGCCGAGGCTCGCGATGCCCAGCGCGACCAGTCGTACGTCCTTTACCGTTTGACCGCCGACCAACTGGAACGGTTGCTGTTCCCGCTCGGCGAGTACGACAAGCCGACCGTGCGTGCTATCGCCCAGGAGGCCGGACTGTTCGTGGCGCGGAAGCCCTCCTCGGTCGATCTCTGCTTCGCCAAGACGTATGGGGGGATCGGTCGCCTCGTGACCCAGCGACGACCGGAAACGGGCCGACCCGGCCCGCTCCTCGACGAGCGAGGCGAGGTCGTCGGTGCCCATCCGGGAATCGCGTTCGTCACGATCGGCCAGCGGCGGGGGCTCGAGTGGACACGTCCCACACCGGAGCGACGCTATGTCGCCGAGATCGATCCCGCAGCCGCGGTCGTTCGCGTCGCTCCGCGCGAGCGTATCCTGACCCGTGCCGTTCGCCTCGCCGATCCCGTGTGGCACGAGCCAGTGCTGACCGCTGATGCACGCTTGCGCTACCAGGGGCCGCGCATTCCCGCACGGATCGAGGGAGACTGGATCATCTTCGACGAGCCTGCACCACCGCTCGCGCCCGGCCAGTCGGTCGTCCTTTACGTCGGCGACCGGGTCGTGGGCGGTGGCATCGCCGAGGACGTCGTGCGAACCGAGCAGGAGAACGTGACCCCCGCTTTCGCTCAGCGCGCCTGACCTGTCTCGTCGTCCTCGCGTCGCCAGATCCCGCTCCGTCCCCCAGCTTTCTCGACCAGCCGAAGGCAGTCGATCGTCATGCCCCGATCGACCGCCTTCAACATGTCGTAGACCGTGAGCGCCGTGACGGCGACCGCGGTCAGGGCCTCCATCTCGACGCCGGTTCGACTCACGGTTTCGACTCGTGCCTCGATCTCCAGGCACGAGTCCTGCTCGTTCGTCCACACGTCGACTTCGACCTTCGTCAACGGAAGCGGATGGCAGAGCGGAATCAACTCAGCAGTGCGCTTGGCCGCCATGATGCCGGCCACTCGAGCGACAGCGAGTACGTCACCCTTGGCGGCCCGTCTCTCTCGGACGAGCTGAAGCGTTTCCGGACGCATCGAGACACGGCCCCGTGCCACGGCAACGCGGTGCGTCTCCGGCTTCTCCGCCACGTCCACCATACGGGCCTGTCCGCGTTCGTCGAGGTGGGTCAGTTCGGACATCACCGACCTCCTAGTGCGCGTCGAGCGAGCGATGACGCTCGGGACATAGACTGCTCTGCTTGGCCTACTCTCCTACCCCCGTCGATCGCGCCGACGTTCAGCAGCACGAGCAGCGGCTCGAGGACGTGAGTCCAACACCACTCGGGGTCGACACCGTCGACGCCCCTGCCCCAGGTTGAGAAGCGCGCTCCGCCGAGCCGTCGTTCTCCCGGCGACCGATGGCCGTCCCCACCGCTGCTTCAGCCGAACGACGCGTTACTAGCGAGCGAGACCATCGGGACGGACCGGACCGCCGCGAGCGTGACGCAGAGCAATAAAGCCGTCACGGCCTTTCCGCCGACCCAGGCTCGAGGCGAGTCAGCATCGCGGGAAGCCTCAACGACCATCAGTCGAGCACGTCGCTCAGGGCGGCCGCGACTCCTTCGATGAGGACATCGCATTCGGCTCGTGAAATGATCAGCGGCGGTGCCATCACGATACCGTCCGGTGTGCAGCGCACGATGATGCCCCGACGGCGCGTCGCCGCCTCCAGCTTTGGCCCCAGCTTGAACTCGGGCGGGAACTTTTCCTTGCTCGCCTTGTCCCGAACGACCTCGACGAGCAGCATGAGTCCCTTGCCGCGCACCTCACCGACGTACGGACGCTCCTCCAGCCGCTTGAGTTCCTGGAGCAGGTATGCACCGGACGCCGCGGCATTCTCCCACAGTCTTTCAGCCAGAAGAATGTCCAGATTGCGCAGCGCGACCGCGCACGCGACTGGATGCCCAGAATAGGTGAACCCGTGCATGAAGACACGGTCAGCACTCGCCAAAGTTTCAGCGATCTCATCGCTGACGCCGACGCCGCCGAGTGGCACATAGCCGGACGTAATTCCCTTGGCGAACGTCACGATATCCGGCTGGATCCCATATTGCTGCATACCGAACAGCGTGCCGGTCCGCCCGAACCCGGTAATCACCTCGTCCAAGATCAGGAGAATTCCGTATTTCCGCAGCACCGCAGCGATGGCCGGCCAATACCCGTCAGGTGGTACGACGACACCGCCGGCTCCCTGAACCGGCTCACCGATGAAAGCCGCGATCGTCTCCGGTCCCTCTCGCTCGATCGTCTCTTCCAGTTCCTGGACCAACCGAGCGACGAACTCCTCATCGGTGA
Source organism: Thermomicrobium sp. (assembly GCA_034434855.1). Classification (GTDB taxonomy): domain Bacteria; phylum Chloroflexota; class Chloroflexia; order Thermomicrobiales; family Thermomicrobiaceae; genus Thermomicrobium. The sequence goes on along the minus strand of DAOTYK010000448.1, from coordinate 4,952 downwards.
GCCCTTCCCCGAAACGGTACTTGTACGGTGCGGTGAGGTGGATGAACCCTGGTGGGCGCGGTCCGAACCCTTCCCAGTACGAGGGCACGCCGGTCGCCGACAACGCTCCCATGGCGATACCGTGGTAGGCCATCCGGCGCGACAGGATCTTCACCCGCTCAGGCTGTCCCTTGAGCCACCAATAATATCGAGCGATCTTGATCGCCGTCTCGTTCGACTCGGCACCGCCCGACGTGAACTGGAAATGATCGAGCGGTCCAGGAAAGAGTTCGGCCAATCGCGCCGCCAGCTCGATCGTCGGCGGACTGGCTAGTCCGAAGAATGTCGGCACGAAGGCGACCCGCTCCATCTGCTCGCGAGCCGCTTCTGCCAACTCGCGCCGACCATGCCCGATGTTCACGTTCCATAATCCCGCGAATCCATCGAGGTAACGCTTCCCATCAGCATCCCAGACCCAAACCCCCTCGCCACGAACGAGGACGAGCGGTCCCTCCCGCCGGAGCTGGTACAGATTGGTCAACGGGTGAAGATGGTGTGCGATATCCTTGGCGACCAGCTCCGCGGCGTTCCAGGTCTCGACTTGCATCGTGTTGCCCTCCTCGTCTCCAGTGCGAACCCTCACCATTGTTCCCGAGTCGAGCGATCGGTGTCCAGTGCAGCGTGCAGTGTTCCCCCACACCAGGCCACAGCACCCTCGTGGACGAGCGGGACCGAGGCCGCGCATACTCCGCTACCCCGAGGAAGAGAGCGCAGCGTCGCGTGGTTGACCGACCGATTGCGGATGAACCGACAACGCGACTGCATTGGTCAACCAGACGAGACGACGCTATCATTACCGTTCGCGTCCGATACGGAAACGGTCGCTCGTCGAGTAACCAGAGAACGCGTCCGGTAGGAGGTCGAACGAGCATGGCACGCGAACGAATCCCGATCACGCGAGAAGGGCTGGAAGCGCTCCGTCAAGAGTACGAGTATTTGGTGAAGCACCGGCGACCGGAGATCGCACGCATCATCCAAGAAGCCCGCGAACACGGTGACATTCGCGAAAACGCCGCCTACGACGCTGCCAAGCATGACCAGGCTTTCATCGAGGGGCGAATTCGCGAGATCGAGGAACTCCTCAAGCGTGTCGAGCTGATCGAGCAACCCATCGACGGTGACCGCTCCGTCGTCCGGATCGGCTCGACAGTTACCATCGAGATCGATGGTGAAATCGAGACGTACACGATCGTGGGCGCGATCGAAGCAAAGCCCTCAGCGGGTCGCATTTCCAACGAGTCACCGGTCGGTCGTGCTTTGCTCGGCCACCGCGCTGGGGAGATCGTGCCGATCGAGACGCCGAACGGCACGCTCATGGCGCGGATCATCGAGGTTCAGTAAAGGTTCGCCTCTCATGTCCGCCCGCACCCCAGAAGACCTCGCCGCATTTCTCTCCCGCCGAGCAGCGCGAGCACGCCTCCTTCCTGCTGAACAGCCAACGCGAACAGTGGAGGAAGCAGCTCGCGCGCTGGGTGTTTCCCAGCACCAGATCATCAAGTCGTTGCTCTTCTCCGCAGAGGATGGGACATGCGTTCTCGCGATCGTCCGCGGTGATCAGCGAGTCGATCCCGCGCGATTGCAGGCTGCCTGCGGTGGGAAGCCCCTGAAGCTCGCGCCAGCCAGGCAAGTCTTGGCGGTGACCGGCTATCCGGCTGGTGCGACACCACCAGTCGGGCACGCGGTTCCCCTCCGCGTTCTGGTCGATCCCGCTGTGCTTGCCGAGCCGCTCGTCTACGGGGGTGGGGGTGACGAGCGAACCATGCTGGAGATCAGCCCCGAAGAGATCGTCCGCCTAACCGGGGCGCTCGTGGCCGCGATCGCTCAGCCCACTTGAGCAGTACCCTCACCGCCGTCGCTCACCGAGTCGATCCAGAAAGCGCTCGACCTCGTCGCGGGTGGGAACCGCATCCGGTCCGATACCGCGAATGCGCAGCGCTGCCGCCGCAGCAGCCATTTTGCCTGCCCACAAGGTTCCTTCGTGCTGCGCCCGCAGCAGAAACAGGACGGCAGCGAACACGTCACCCGCCCCGACATCGTCGCGCACCGGCACGGAATAAGCGGGGATATCGTACGACCGGCCTCGATCGATCACGGTCGCCCCATCGGGTCCTCGTGTGATCGCCACCACACCGCGTTGGGCGACGGCTTCGATCTCGTCACGCGCCAACGTATGCTCGAGCGTGCTGAGAACGAGTCCGTCCAACCGAGTGGTCACTTCCAGTGGGAGCCGCAACGGGATCAATCGGACTCGTCCCCCGCCTCGCGGCCACTGCCGCATCCAACCCTGTGGCGTTGCCCCGAGAAATTCGGGGTTGAGCCGGCTCGCTTGGCGAGGGTCGATTTCCTGCGCCACCGGCGCCAGGTGAATGATCGGTGCGGAGCGCCAGGCCGGCGGCAGCCCGCTCAAGTCGATCGTACCCGCCCACGAGTGGACGACCTGCTCGCGACGCCCCGCCACCGTCCGGTTGGTGAAGACGGTCGGCGCAGACGACTCTTGCACGATCATCGCCACCTCGCGTGAATACCTCGCCAGCGCTTCCCGGATGTCGGCACCGAATGTCTCGTAGTTTCCGCGCGTGAGGATGGCAGCTTCCATCCCGAAACGAGCGGCCGTCAAGGCGGCATAGAGGGCCGTACCCCCGAGCCGCGGTGTACCGCTGTCCGGATCGAGGTCGACGGTCACATGGCCGATGGCGAGATAGTACGGGGCGCGCTGCACACCCAAAAGAGGACATCCTTTCGAGAGCCCGCAGGACGAACCTCAGCGACGCGGGTAGACGGTGACGCGGCGCTGTTCCCCTTCGCCGCTGCTGCGCGTCTCGACGTCCGGATTGTCGCGAAGGGCAACATGGATGACCCGACGTTCGTTGGCGGGCATCGGTTCCAGCGTCACCGCCTGCCCGGTGCGAGCCACCTGGCGGGCGACGCGGTGGGCAAGCGCGATCAACGATTCTTCTCGCCGACTCCGGTACCCCTCCACGTCGAGGATAACGCGCGTCCACGACGGCAGGCGCCGGTTCACCAGCACATTCACCAGGTACTGAAACTGAGCCAGATGCTCTCCCCGCTTCCCGATCAACATGCCAGCATGGGGGCCATGGATATCGATGAACACCGTCGGTGGATCATCCGGACCGAGCTCGATGATCGACGGATTGTCGACGGCGAGAACGGTGCAAGAAAAGCCCATGGCCTGAAGCAACTCGCGCACGACTTGCTTGACGATCGCTTCCGTCTGAGGATCCGGTCGTCGCACCGGTCCGCGTGGTACTTCGCCGCTCCCGAGCGGTGTGACCCGCACCAAGGCCTCACCGCCAAAGGGCACATTGTCCACCAGGACCTCGACATACACTCGCTCGCGTGGGAGACCCAACTGCTCGAGGGCGAGTCGAACTGCCTCATCGACTGATCGAGCTTGGATCTCGACAGCTCGCTTTTCTGCCATCATCTCGCTCCTGCCCCATCGCACCTGGGTGAAGGAGCGGCGCGGTCAAGACTGCCGCTTGTTCCGCGGCCGCGAGCGACGCGGCACCAGCGATGCGGGATCGAGCGGAGGCTGAGCAGCAGGCGAGGCGTCAGTCGCAGGACGCTCGGTCCGACTCGACTCGACGACCGCTTCGGACACTGAGATCTGGGACTGTGCTTGAGCCTGTTGGAGCAGCCGCGCCCACAACCCACCCCGCTTGGCATTCGTGCTGCTGGCTCGCTTCTTGGGATCCACATACCCCAACCGCCGGTGCTCCGGCAACTCGGGCAGGAACGGCAGCCAATCGCGCATCGCGCCCCACCCAGTGATCAACCACTGCTGCACCACGCTGTAGATCGCCGAGACGACCCAATACAGAACGGGTCCGGCTGCGAAGTTCCAGCCGAACAGAACGACCATCAACGGCATGAAGAGCATCATCGAGTACATCATCTGCTGCTGCGGGTCCTCGAACCGCCGCAGACCGGCAGGACGCGTCATCCGAGTCTGGATGAACTGGAAAAGACCAGCCAAAATCGGCAAGATGTGCAGAGGATCCGGCTTCGCGAGATCCGGTACCCAGAGGAAACCGTGCGCCCAGGCACCAACCTGGCTGAGCGACAGATTGCGGATCGCAAAGTACAGGCCGAAGAAGACGGGAATCTGGAGGAGCATCGGGAGACATCCCGACATCGGATTGATCCCATGCTCCTGGTACAGCTTCATCATCTCTGCCGACAGACGCTGGCGGTCCTGCCCGTATTTCTTCTGCAGTTCGCGAATCTTCGGCTGCAGTTCCTGCATCGCCTTGGTGGATCGCACCGATTTGATGGTGAGAGGCAACAGAAGCGTCTTGATGAGAATCGTGAAGAGGATGATCGCCACTCCAGCGCTACCCGTCACCTCGGCAGTGCGGGCCAGTCCCCACTCGATGGCATAGACGAACTGATCCCAAATGATCAAGTCGACCTCCTGGATCTCTCAGGTCTTCTCGTGCAGTGAATCCGTCACGGCACGGGATCGTACCCGCCTGGATGGAAAGGATGACAGCGGAGCAGCCGCCGTACCGCCAACACGCCTCCCTTGATGATACCGTAGCGGGAGATCGCCTCGTAGCCGTACTCCGAACAGGTCGGGTAGAACCGGCAGGCGGGTGGCAACCCTGGAGAAATGAACCGTTGGTAGAAGCGGATCAGCAACAAAGCCAGCTTCGTCATCCCACACCATGCTCAGGTTGCGCGTCTGGCTCAGCGCTTTCAGTACTGACGAGCCCAGCACGGTCGAGGAGTTCCTCGACCGCAGCGACGACTTCATGATACGTCATCGCTGGATCCGCGAGGGCCCGGCGGGCGACGATCACGATATCGTATCCCTGGCGCAGCCGAGGATGCAGGCGGCGAACCGCCTCTCGCAGCCAGCGTTTCACCTTGTTGCGACGCACAGCTTT
>DAOTYK010000447.1:0-5802 GCA_034434855.1 Thermomicrobium sp. | reverse complement strand
GCCGGTCCTGCTGCTCGGGAGCATCCTGCTGGCGCTCGGTTGGGCGGCGTACCTTCTTCTGATCAGCCAGATCGCTGGTGTGGATCAGTACCTCGAGGGCATCGGTATCACGTTGCCGCTCGCGATCGTCGCTGTGTTACTCGTCGGTGATCTCTTGCTGCTGGTGTCCTTGATCAGTGTGCTGCCGGACGTTTCCCTGCGGGGGCTCGTTCCATGATGTCGGCGAGCGACTGCTCACCCTGCCCGTTTCCCGAGATGTCATTACCGTCATGAAGGTAGAAGGTCATGCTTTGGAGCGCGCTGATGGGATCGATTTCTCGAACGGTGATTCCTGGCGGAACGTGGAGAACGGTCGGCGCATAGTTGAGAATCGCGCGCACTCCGCCAGCCACGAGTTTCTCGGCTACTTCTTGCGCTGCCTCGGGCGGTACAGCGATGATTCCGATACGGATGCGTTGCTCGCGGACGACCCGCTCGATCTCGGTCTCCGGTAGGACGACGAGACCATTGGCGATCTGTCCGATATGCTCGGGGCTCTTGGCGAAGATGGCAGTGATGCGGAAACCGTTGGGCTCGAACTCGCCGTAGTGCGCGATGGCTTGGCCGAGTTTGCCGTAACCGACGAGCGCCACGTTCCAGAGGCGATCGAGGCGCAGGACAGCCTCCAACTCGCGAATGAGCGCGGCCACGGTATAGCCGTAGCCTTGCTTGCCGAAGCGACCGAAGTACGAGAGGTCGCGTCGGATCTGGGCAGCGGTGACGCCGAGCAACTGAGCCAGTTCCTCGGAGGAGATCGTGCGGCACCCCTCTCGCTGGAGTTGCCGCAGCGTCCGCAAGTAGAGCGGCAGGCGCCGAACGACGATATCCGGAACTGGTCCGTTGCGCACGACCTCTCGCCCCCCGACTCCGTTCGAAACTCGTGAGAACGATCACGATGCGTCGCGTAGCGCAACTGTACCAGGATGACCGGTCGCCCGACAACGTGATGTCAGCCATGGAACCAGTTGGCAATGGGTAAGCGGCGATCGCGTCCGAAGGCGCGTGGCGTCAACTTGACCCCTGGTGCCGCTTGTCGACGCTTGTATTCGGCGCGATCCACCATCATGATGACGCGGTCGACGGTTTCAGGATCGAATCCGTGTCGGATCAATTCCTCTCGGCTGAGATCCTGCTCGACGTAGAGCTCGAGGAGTGGATCGAGAATTTCGAAGGGCGGGAGCGTATCGACGTCCTTCTGGTTCGGACGAAGTTCCGCAGACGGTGGCTTGACGAAGACACGCTCGGGAATGACCGGCGAGATGCTGTTGCGATAGCGCGCGAGTTGGTAGACGAGGAGTTTCGGGACATCTTTGAGGACGGCGAAGCCGCCTGCCATATCTCCGTAGAGCGTCGCATAGCCACAGGCCATTTCGGACTTGTTCCCGGTGGTGAGCACGATCGGACCGAAGCGATTGGAATACGTCATGAGAATCGTGCCGCGGATGCGTGCCTGCAGATTTTCGTCTGCCACATCCGGCTCTTCTGGCTGGTTACCGAGCGGTGCCAGTACTTCGCGGAAGGCTCGATGGACCGGTTCGATGGGTACGACCAGAAAGCGAATTCCGAGGTTGCGGGCCAGCTCGTTGGCATCCTCGATGCTGTGCCGCGAAGAGTAACGGCTGGGCATCGAGAGGCCGGTGACATTATCCGGACCGAGGGCATCCGCGGCGATGCATGCAGTCAGAGACGAATCGATTCCTCCTGACAACCCGATCACGGCGGTGCGGAATCCGGTTTTACGCACATAGTCGCGAACACCGGTGACGAGTGCTTGGTAGACCTCCGCGATTCCCTCCAGAGGCGTGCGTGGCCGCTGGACGCTCTCCGGCAAGGGCGGGAGCTGATCCCCAGGGACGGGTAGGGGAATCTCGCGATCGACCACAGGAAGGGCTGGTTGCGACTCTGCTCGGGCGAGCCAGCGTCGGCGGGGGTCGTGCAGCCAGCTTGCGAGCACGCGCGTGATCGGAAGGTCGACGACGATGAGGTCTTCTTCGAAGGATGCGCCGCGGGCGAGGATCGTCCCGTTGGGGTCGAGCACGACGCTGTTGCCGTCGAAGACCAGCTCGTCCTGCCCGCCGACCATGTTGACGTAGGCTAGATAACAGCCAGCATCGGTGGCACGGGTTTGGAGCATCACCTGTCGCTGCATCCATTTCCCGCGATGGTACGGCGAACCATTGATGTTGACGAGTAAGTCGATCCCTCGGCTGGCCAGGCTGCTGGCTGGTCCGATCGGGTACCAGATATCTTCGCAGATGGTGACGCCGAACCGAAGATTGCCCCAGAGAAACCGAAACGTGTGACTTCCGCGTGCGAAGTAGCGATCCTCGTCAAAGACACCATATGTCGGTAGATGATGTTTGGGGACAACAGCCACGATCTCACCACGGGCGAGGATAGCGGCCCCGTTAAAGAGGATGCCGCTCTCGACCCATGGTATGCCGACGATGAGGACGCGATCCGGTACGGCGTCGAGGAGCAGATGAAGCGCGCGGCGAGCTGCGTCGATGAAGCTGACCTTGAGCAGCAGATCTTCTGGTGGATAGCCGGTGATAGCGAGTTCTGGAAAGGCGACGATATGGGCACCGAGTTGGGCCGCCTCCTGGGCACGCTCGCGGATGAGGCGAACGTTTCCTGAGAAGTCGCCGACTGTCGGATCGATCTGCGCGAGTGCGATCCGCCACGTGTCGCGCGTCATCTCCTCGACCACTCGCGGTACCTCCTCTCGTATCTACTGTTCGCTGCCGCTCAGTGTAACAAGAGCGGAAATGCATCCATGCCGTACAATTCGGAGAGAATCCAGAACGAGTCGGCCCTCGGGGTTCCGGTGGAACGAGACGACGATGCTGCTCCAGCTGACGATCCGCAACATAGCGATCATCCGTGAAGTGCGCTTGGAATTCGGTCCTGGACTGACGGCATTGACCGGCGAGACCGGTGCGGGGAAATCGATCCTGATCGATGCGCTCGGCCTCGTGCTCGGCGCGCGTGCCTCGAGCGATCTGGTCAGGAGTGGAACTCCTCGTGCCTGGGTCGAAGCGATTTTCGACCTCAGTGGGCTGGAGCAGGCAACCGATGTGCAGGCCTTGCTGTCGGGCCACGGGATCGACTTGGAAGATGGACAGCTGATTCTTTCGCGAGAGATTCAGGCCAATGGGCGCAGTGTCGCGCGCGTGAATGGACAGGCGATCCCGGCGAGTGTCCTCGCGGCACTCGGAGCGAGATTGGTCGATATTCACGGTCAGAGCGAACATCTGTCCTTGCTCCGTGCTGACCGGCAGCTCGAACTCTTGGATCGTTTCGCTGGTGTGCTCCCGCTCCGGAACGAGTTGGCACGGCTCGTACGCGAGCTCCGTGCTGTTCGCCGCGAACTGGAGGAGATGCGGACGCGGGCACGGGAACGCGAGCATCGACGCGATCTTCTGCGGTATCAGGTCGACGAGATCGCTCGTGCCCGCTTGCGTGTCGGCGAGGAAGAGGAGCTGGTGCTGGAGCGAAACCGGTTGCAGAATGCAGAGCGGTTGGCGTCGCTCGCGACTGAGGTCGCGTCGAGCCTCGATGGTGACGAGTTCGCCCCGCTGGATGCGTTACGTCGAGCGGTGTTGCGTCTCGAAGAACTCGGGCGTCTGGATCCCGAGCAGCGGGGTTTGGCCGAACAACTCCGCGAGGCACTGTATACGGTCGAAGAGGTAGTGCGGACTGTTCGCAGCTATGCGGAAAGCATCGAGGCCGATCCAGACCGCTTGACCGTCATCGAAGAGCGGCTCGATCTCTTGAGGCGCCTCAAGCGGAAATACGGGGCGACGATCGAGGAGATCTTGGCTTATGCCGAAGAGGCCCTGCGTGAGCTGGCTGCATTGGAAACCGGCGAAGAGACGATCGCCGAGCTCGAGAGACGTGCTGGCACACTCGCTCGGGCAGTGGTCGAGCGGGCGCGAGAATTGAGTGCTCGGCGACGTGCAGCCGCACGGGCGCTCGAGCAGGCGATGAGTGCGGCGATGCGGGATCTCCGCTTGGGGCAAGGAGCCTTCGCTGTGGCGTTCGAGCAGCCGGACGAAACAGGGAACGAGCAGGAGCGCGCCGCGAGCTGTGGCGAGACAGGATGGGATCGGATCGAGTTCTTGATCGCCCCCAATCCGGGCCAGGAATTGCGGCCGCTGGCGCGGGTCGCCTCCGGTGGGGAAATGGCTCGCCTGATGCTCGCGCTGAAGTCGATCCTTTCGGAGGTCGATGAGACTCCGACCCTCGTGTTCGACGAGGTCGATGTCGGGATCGGAAGTCGAAGTGCGCAGGTCGTCGGGGAGCGACTTTGGCAGCTCTCCCGAGCGCATCAGGTCATCGTGATCAGTCACCTGCCGCAGATCGCAGCGTTCGCCGATCGGCATTACAAGATTACCAAGACCGTGGTGGACGGGCTGACGGAGACGGCCGTGCATGAGTTGGAAGGAGAAGCGCGCCTCGAGGAATTGGCAGCGATGCTCGACGGGATACCGGTTACGCCGGAGTCGCTGGCGAACGCGCGCGCGATGGTGGAACGGCTGGGGCGACGAAAGCTGCAACTCGCGGGGGCAGGTGCCGGGACGTGACGCGCGAGCGAATCAGCGGGAGTGCGTGAAGTTAGGAGGAAAGTCGTGCAGCCGAACATGCGTCTCTTGAAGCAAGTCCAAGAGCAGTTGGCGAAAATGCAGGCAGAGCTTGCCGAGTTGGTCGTCGAAGGCTCGGCTGGGGGTGGTGCGGTGCGCGTCGAGCTGGACGGGTTGCGTCACGTGCGACGGGTCTCGATCGATCCGACGCTGGTCGAGGCGGGGGATACCGAGATGTTGGAAGACCTCGTCGCCGCGGCAGTCAACGACGCGCTGCGACGCGTGGAAGAGGCCGTGACGACGAAGATGGGTGCGCTGGCGGGTGGACTCGGGTTACCGTTCCCGGGGCTGTGAGGAGTCCGATGCAGATCGGCCTGATGATCGAGGGACAGGAAGACGTCACATGGGAGCAGTGGCTGCGAGTGACCGAACTAGCCGAGCGGCTCGGCTTCGAGTCGCTCTGGCGATCGGACCATCTCTTCTCCGTGCTGGGTGTTCCCGAGCGGGAGACACTGGCCTTATGGCCATCGCTGACGGTGGTCGCACTGCGGAGCCAGCGAATCAGCTTCGGGCAGTTGGTCTCACCAGTGAGCTTTCGCCATCCGGTCGAACTCGCTCAGCATGCGGTCGCACTCGATCACCTGTCCGGCGGGCGATACGTTCTCGGTCTCGGCGCAGGATGGTACGAGCGTGAACATCAGGCGTTCGGCTTCCCGCTCTTGTCGGTCCGCGAGCGCATGGATCGGCTGGCGGAAGCGTTGCAAGTGATCCAGCTTCTCTGGACCGGCGAGGAAGTTTCGTACGAGGGGCAGTATTTCCGCTTGGAGCGTGCCCAGCTTCGTCCGCGACCACGACGAGGGAATCGCGTGCCGATCGTGATCGGTGGTCGGGGTGAGCAGCGGACGCTTCGGCTGGCAGCGCGTTATGCGGACGAGTGGAATGTGACCAACGTCGATCTCGGCGATCACCAACGGAAGATCGAGCTCTTGCGGGAATATTGTCGCGAACAGGGTCGCGATCCCGGCTCGATCGTCTGTTCCTGGATGGTCGCGCACATCATCGGGCGCGATCGGACGGAATTGTTCGAGCGGGCACGCAGGCTCGCGGCCTGGTTCCCGCAGTGGAGCGATTGGCCGCCAGAAGCGATTCTCGCGGAGGCGCGACGACGCAACTGGCTGGT
>DAOTYK010000446.1:0-3121 GCA_034434855.1 Thermomicrobium sp. | reverse complement strand
AGCAGGTCACCGCTCGCGTCCTCTGGCCCGAGCGCCCGTTCCTGCGAGCGCCAGACGGCACTGTGAGCGACAACGACAACTGTGTGGTGCTGCTCGTCGAATACGGCGCCATTCGCATCCTGCTGCCAGGTGACCTCGAGGAGCCGGGCGAAGCCGAGCTCGTCGCGCGCGACGGCGAAGGGCTCCGTGCGGATATGCTGGTCGTCGGCCATCATGGCAGTCGCACGTCGTCGAGCGAACTGTTCCTGGCCGTGGTGCGGCCAGCTGTCGCTCTCATCTCGGTGGGAGCAGGAAATCCGTACGGACATCCCCATCGGGTGACACTCGACCGGCTGCGACGAGCTGGTGCCCAGACCTACCGGACCGATCTCGACGGCAGCGTCCTGGTCGTCACGGATGGAAAGCAGTACGCAATCCGGACAGAGAGGACACCTTCATGACCGTCTTACGACTCTGGGCGACGGTCGACCGCTTCGAGATGACCGAAGAGGGGCAGGAACTCGCCGTGCTGGTCTTCGACGATGGGCAGCAACTCGTCGTTCCACGCACCGCGCTTCCCTGGGCACGCCGGGGGACAGTGCTGCGCGTTACCCTGGAGCAGGATACCGAAGCCGAGCAGGAGCGCCGGAGCGAAATCGAGCGACTGCAGCGACGACTGTTCGGGGAGACGGAGCCGTGACGATGTGGCGTACCGGAATCGTCTCACTGCTCGTCATGCTGCTCGGCGCGGCATGCCTGCCGTTCGGCCGTGCCACGCCGACCGTCACACCGACGCTCGTCCCCACGCCGACCCCGCTCCCGGTCCTGCCGGTCGTGACGCCGACGCCAGCTCCAGCGAACTTGTCCAGCATGCCCCCGACCCCAACGGCGCCCGCCGCGCAACCCACCGGTGACGGGACGACGTACGTCGTCCAACCGGGTGATACGCTCTACAGCATCGCAGTCCGCTTCGGCGTCTCGCTGCAAGCTTTGATCGAGGCCAACCAGATCGAGGATCCGAACCAGCTGCAAGCTGGGCAGGTGCTGGTGATCCCGCGCCGGCAATGATACGGCATCGAGCATCTGGCCGATCATTCTTGCCGAGCGTGAGCCCGATCCACACCGAGCCCTAGCAGCCCCACCAGGCTGCGCCGACTGTGAAAGCGGCGGAATGCAGCGACACGGAGCGGACCCTGCGGTCCTGGCCTTGGTCGGGGAACGGACTTCCCTGACGAGCCAGAGCGTCGCGTCCAGGCCACACGCCCTCACGCGTCCATGGCGGGACGCGCCTGACGATCGCCTGCCAAGGTACGCACCGACCTGACGTGCCAGCATCGTGAGCAGTCCACGTGGTTTGGCACCGCGGCTGACGAGGCGTATCCTGAACACAGCACCGGTGTTCCAGGGAGAATGCTCGCCATGCAGTCAACGACCTCTCTCCTCCCACCCCGGCTTCGGACACGCTTCTGGCAGGCCAGTCTGGTGCTGGCTGTTCTGCTCCTGCTGGGATGGCCTGAGCCGGCTCGTGCTGTTCGCGGCGGACCAGACCGTATCTATTTCCCACAGACCGGTCACACCCTCGCCTTCGGCTTTCTGGACTTCTGGCTCGCTCACGGCGACACTTTGCTCTTCGGCTACCCGCTGAGCGAGGAACTCGACGAGGGTGGACTCACCATTCAGTATTTCGAGCGGGCAGTCTTCGAGTGGCACCCAGACGCGCCGCCAGCATGGCGTGTGCAGCTCCGCCGTTTGGGAGCCGAGGCGACACAGGGGCGCTCCGACCGCGCCTTTCGCCCGACGCCGCCGATCGAGTCAGCCGCCTGCCGGTACTTCCCCGAGACACAGCACAATCTCTGTTCCGGTTTCCGAGCTTTCTGGGAACGGCATGGCGCAGTCCGCATCTTCGGCTACCCGATCAGCGAGGAACTGAGCGAAGACGGGTTGACTGTCCAGTATTTCGAGCGGGCGCGTCTGGAATGGCATCCGGAAGCACGCGGCACTCACGACGAAATCCAGGTCACCCCGCTCGGTGCCTGGGCAGCCAACCGGATCGGCACTGCGCGCGATCCCGTCCCTCGCCCCCCTGACGTGCCGGTCTTCGACCCCGACCTCTTTCCCGGAGCGCCTGCTCTCGTCCGCACACCACCAGCTGGTGCCCCGGTGCAGGAAACCAAGTGGATCGAAGTCGACCTGAGCCAGCAGGCCTTGCGTGCCTGGGAAGGAGATCGCCTCGTCTTCGCGACACTGGTCTCCACCGGCTTGCCTCAGTACCCGACACCGGTGGGCACGTTCCGGGTGTACGTGAAGTTGCGCTACGAGCGGATGCGCGGCGGCACGCCCGGGATCGACTATTACGATCTACCTAATGTTCCGCATACGATGTATTTCTACCGCGGCTATGCGCTGCATGGCGCGTACTGGCACGACAACTTCGGCCACCCGATGAGCCATGGCTGCGTCAATCTGCCCCTGGACGCCGCCGCCTGGCTCTACGAGTGGACTCCGCTGGGAACGGTCGTGTGGATACATCCCTGACCAGACGCTCGCCTCGTGGTATACCCACCGCCGGAATGGAGCAGGACGGAGGAGCAGTGCCGCGTGGCGCGTTTCCTAGGCTGTCTCCTGGCCATGCTCATCGTGACGACTTCCTGCCGACAGGCCCCTCCGATACCGGCACCGTCCATCGCCCCCTCTTCCCCGATCCCGACCGAGAGCAGCGAACCGAGCCCGACCATCCCGGTCCTTCCGACTCCCTCGGTAGCAGTCGATCTGCCTCCTTCTTGTTCCCTTGCGAGCACGATGGAATCGCTCCAGACGTTCCTGTGGGCAGTGAGCCACACCGACCTTCCCCTGCTCCGCCAGCTGGTTCTCAGCAGCGAGGCCACCGATGCGAGACGATGGTTTGCGGTCATCCCGCGTGAGCCGGATCGACTCGCCACCGGTCTCTTCGCCGAGCGCCCCGAAGCGTTTCTGGGTTGGGTCGAGCAGCGAGCGCTCCAGCGTGAGCGCTGGAGCATCCTCGAGTTCCTCCGTTTTGAACCGGAAGAGACCGATCGCGTGCGCGTGACCGCAGCGCTTTTGCGCGAGGCCGACGACCTCTTGGCGAAACCGATGGTCGCTATGATCGAACTCGATTGCCAGC
>DAOTYK010000445.1:0-4719 GCA_034434855.1 Thermomicrobium sp. | reverse complement strand
TGTCGAAAACCTCCAGCTGGAAGATCGACGAGGCACCGGATTGGGCGCGGCAACGCTACGAAGAGCTGAGGCGACTGCACGAGGGCACGATCGCGGATTGGGAAGACTCCGGATTTTCAGCCCGGTCGATCGAAGTCCACGAGGAATATCTTCCGATCGGCAGCGAACTCTTCGTCATCGGTCGCGTGCAACCGACACCGGAGAACGGAAACAGCGCAAGCGGAGCTCGTGAACTCGCCACGGTCCGAGCAGAAGTCGCGAGTCTGGGTCGCGAGTCCTCGACGGCCTACGGGTTGCTCCTCGAGGCAATCCTGGCGCTCCTCGCTGCCGCTGGTGCAGCCATAGGACTCTCTCGCCTCTCGTCTTGGTTCGTCGACACATGGGCACGTTATCTCGCTGACCAACGGTCCTTGTGGGACTGGGTTTTGGAAGGTGGCATGATGCTCCTCGCCTTGGCCGTGGCATCATTGCTCTCGCTCGTCATGATCGTCGTGACGAGCGAGATCCTCGGCAAAGCGATCGCCCTGCGTGGCCGCAAGAGCGAGTGAGCCGAGAGCCTGAGCGAGAAGCGCTCGTTTCCCCTGTCTCACCGGAAAGCAGCCTCCTCAAGCGGGCAGCGGCACACCATAGCGCGCCGCGATCGCGCGCAGTGTCTCCAGTACCTCGGGATGCACCGGAATACCGTTGGCTCGCCGCTCGGCTTCCGTTTCCGCTTCCAGATCACCGGGCACCAAGACCCGCTCGGCACCGTCCGCCGGACGAGCACGCCGCAGTTCCCCGAGCATGTCGTCCATATCGGCCAGAAACTCTTCGAGCGGGCGAAAGGCGTCGATACGGATCGCCATGAACGCATGACCCGTATTGGAAGGGCCGATCGTCTCGGAGCGCGAGCCACCCACGTACTTGGCCCACACGCCACCCGCCAGTTGGCCACACAGGACTTCGACGAGCAGCGCCAGCGCATACCCCTTGTGGCTGCGCAGTTCGGGGAATGCACCGAGCGGCGTCAAGGAGCGCGCAGCAAACGGATCGGTCGTCGGCCGTCCTTCCGCGTCGAGCGCCCAGCCGAGGGGGATCGGCTGGCGATTGCGCCGTGCGATCTCGATCTTCCCCCAGGCGACGGTGCTGGTCGCACCGTCGAAGACGAGTGGGCGCTCCTTGCCCGCCGGAATCGCGAACGCGATCGGTGCCGTGCTGAGATAAGCATCGCGCGCGTGCGGTGGCACGACGAGCGGCGTGGCATTGGTCATCGACACGCCGATCATCCCAGGAACCTCGAGCGCCATCGTCGCATAGTAGCCAGCGATCCCGTAGTGATTGCTGCGACGCACGGACGCCAAGCACAAGCCGCTCTCCTGCGCTTTCTCGATGCACCGTCGCATCGCACGGTAGGCACTCGGGAAGCCCATCCCGTTGTCGGCGTCGAAAACGATCGTCGCCGGTGTCTCCGACACCGTGCGAAAACGCGGGCGCAGGTTGACTGCACCGGCCTCGATCCGGCGGACGTAGTAGTCCAATCGCGCCACACCGTGCGAATCGAATCCGCGTACGTCAGCGGCCACGAGGATCTCCGCACTGATCGCTGCGTCCTCCTCGCTGAGCCCCGTGCGGAGAAAGACTTCGGCGACGAAGCGTTGCAGTTCCTCGACCGGAAGGCGAACCGCCACTGGCATCCTCCTCAGAGCTGAACCGACGCACCGACCCGTCGGCATGATAGCGCATGCTGACAGCTCAGCGCGTGCATGGTACGCTGCAAGTGCTCGGGGATCAGGGGAGCGAGCGCACCACCGATCGGGAGAAGTGCAGTAGCGGGCAGAACAGCCGTGGGGAAGGGGGAGACGATGATTCGCTCGGTCGTGGTACCACTGGACGGATCGGAACTGGCGGAAGCTGCGCTTCCGTACGGGCGAGCCCTGAGCGAGCGGTTCGGAGCCAAGCTGTACCTCGTCCGAGTGGTCGATATCGATGCGCCGGCCGAAGTCGCAGCCGATGCCCGCGAGTATCTCGCGCGCGTCGCACGTCAGCTGGGGGGAGAGACCGACATCACGGTCCGCTACGGCGATCCAGCAGCGGAGATCATCGATTTCGTTCTCGAACTCGACGATCCCGCGATCGCGATGACGACACACGGGCGGAGCGGGATCGGGCGTTGGCTCTTCGGGAGCGTGGCTGACCGTGTCGTCCGCGGGGCCGGTGCTCCCGTGCTGCTGATTCGCTCCTCTATGCCGCAGCGGGAGCCGGGTGTGGTGCGCTCCATCCTCGTACCGGTCGACGGCTCGGCGCTGGCGGAAGCTGCGATTCCCTACGCGAGCGAACTGGCGCGCCGGTTCGACGCCACGATCCACCTCGTACGAGTGGCCGAGACGCCGGAGATCTACAGCTTGCTCAGTGTCCCAGCCGGTGCCCCGACTTCGGCCGATGTGCTGAACCAGTTGGCTCAGCAACTTATCGAAGCCGCCACGAGCTATGTACAAGAACTCGGCGAGCGCTTGCGGGGCGAAGGCCTGCGGGTCGAAACCCACGTACTGGAAGGGATCGCGCCCGAACAACTTTTGGCCTTCGAGCGCGAGCGACAGCCGGATCTCGTCGTGATGGCGACGCATGGCCGGAGTGGCTTCAGTCGTGTGGTCTTCGGCAGCGTGGCCGAGCGGCTGCTCCGCGAGGGAACGGTCCCGTTGCTCTTGATCCGTCCCCCCGAGGCAGCGCACGCGAGCTGAAGGAGAAGGCCGCGAGAGCGAAAACGGGCGCCGGGGATGTTCTTCCCCGGCGCCCGCTGGTGCTGACTCGCTCAAGCTCGCGCACCAGCCGCGAGCAATGCTTTCGCCTCGTTGGCGATACGCTCGACACTAGGAATGACAGCGCTCTCGAGCGGTTCCGAGAAAGGAATGGGCACGTCCGGAACCGCCAGTCGGCGGATCGGCGCTTTGAGCGCATCGAACGCACCGGCTTGCACGCGGAAAGCGACCTCGCCGGTCATCCCGTAGCTCTGGTAATCCTCATCCACGATGAGCACGCGCCCGGTCTTGCGGGCAGAAGCCACGAGCGTCTCGCTATCGAGCGGAACGAGCGTCCGCAGATCGATGACTTCGGCCGAGATACCGTCGCGCGCCAATTCCTCCGCAGCCCGGAGGCAGCGATGGACCATGAGGCCAGCCGCGATCATCGTGAGATCGCTCCCCTCCCGGCGCACCGCAGCCTTGCCGAACTCGACGGTATAGCGCTCCTCCGGCACCTCTTCTTCCTGGCCCTCGAAGGGTAGGAACGGTAGACCAGTCAACAGCTTGTGCCCGAAGATGACGACCGGATTCGGATCACGCAACGCACTGATCGTGAGCCCCTTGGCATCGTAGGCGGTCGCCGGGACGACCACCTTGAAGCCCGGCACATGGGCGAAGAGGCCATAGAGTACCTGCGAGTGCTGCGCGGCATCGCCGTACCCACCGCCGATCGCGGTGAGAATGGTGACAGGCATCGCGAACTGGCCACCGGACATGTAGTGGTTCTTGGCGATATGGTTGTACATCTGGTCGAAACCAGCCCCGAGAAAGTCGACGAACATGAGCGAGACGACCGGATGCATCCCGACCGATGCCGCGCCAGCAGCCATGCCGAAGAACGTTTGCTCGGTGATCGGTGTATCGATCACGCGATCGCGACCGTATTTCTGATATAGCCCCATCGTGAAGCCGAACACCGCGCCCCAGTAGGTGACATCCTCACCGAGGACGACGATGTCCGGCCGCTCAGCCATTTCCTGATCGATCGCTTCGGCGATCGCAAAGGCGATCCCTTTCATCGTCCGCGTCATCGGAACACCCCCACCAGCGCTTCCTGCGGATCCGGCAATGGGCTCTGCTCGGCGAAGGCAACTGCTCGCGCCACCTCTTCCTCCGCCTCTCGGCGTAACCGCTCGAGCGTCGCGTCATCGGCCCAACCGAGCCGCTTGAGCCGCTCCGCCAGTCGCGGGATCGGGTCGAGTTGGCGCCATCGCTCGACCTCTTCGCGTGTCCGATACTCTTCGCCGTCCCCTTCGAAGTGGCCGCGGTAGCGATAGCACACTGCCTCGATGAGACTGGGACCATAGCCGGCACGGGCACGCTCGACAGCCTCCTTGGCTGCCCGCCAGACATCGATGAGGTCCATGCCATCGACCAGGTAGGCGGGAACATTGAAGCCGAGAGCGCGCTGGAACTGATGCGGTTGAGCGAGCGCTTGCCACTTCGGCGTCGAATCGGCATACATGTTGTCCTCGATCACGATGACGAGCGGCAAGCGCCACAGCACTGCTGCGTTGAGCGTCTCAGCCAGCGTCCCGTGATTGGCTGCTCCCTCCCCGGCGAAAGCAACTGCCACGTGTGGTTCGTCACGGTGGCGGAACGCGAACGCCGCACCAGCGGCTTGCGGGAAGGAAGCTCCGACGATACCGCTGCAGGAGAAGCGGTGCTCAGCATCGAAGAGATGCATATGCCCGCCCTTGCCCCGGCACAAACCGGTCACCTTGCCGAAGATCTCGGCAGCCAACTTGTCAGCCGGAACTCCTTTGGCGAGTGCATGATGATGCGGCCGGTGCGTGCTGACGACCGCATCGGGTTCTCGCAGGTGCATGCCGACCCCGACCGCTACCGCCTCCTGGCCGACCGCCAGATGCATTTCGCCACGGATCGGCCCAGCCGCCATGTTGAATTGCGGAGTCTTCCCGATGTAATAGCGGTCAGCGAT
>DAOTYK010000444.1:0-1529 GCA_034434855.1 Thermomicrobium sp. | reverse complement strand
ACGATCGCCCGGTTGAAGACCACGATCCCTTCGGGATCACGCGGGATCCCCGCGGGGAACCGCTCGACGTCAGGATCGAGACCGATGCACAGCAGCGAGTGGTTCTGGGCGATCGCCTGTTCGAGCCGCTCGCGGAAGCTCACTGCGCCCCCTTTCGACCGCACCATAGAATAGCAGTGCCACTTTGGAGCGGCGTCGATGCACGAGACGGTACCCTGGCTCGCCACTCTCCTCGAGACCGTCTTCCCGCCCCGCATCGCCCGGTGGATCGCTGCACCTGCCCAGCGGACCCCACTGGACGCAGCGCTGCCGGCGATCTGGTGGCGGAGCCAGGTCTGTTCGCTCGTCCTGCACCTCTCGCCCCCGCACCGGCGCGGCGATCGAGCGAGCCTCCTCTACGCGCTCCACTTGGCCGGCGCCTCCGCGACCCGACTCGCCACGGTGACCGGCTTTGAGCAATCGCGTATCATCGACGCACTGCTCGCGGTGCGCGCCGAGCTGAGCGACCACTGGAGCGACCCCTGTCCGGACGGGCGGGAGGAGGTCGCATCCTGGCGCGACCGCCTGGCCGACCGCGATGCCTGGCTCGCGCTCCTGCTCCATACCCGCACCTGCGCCGCGTGCCGGACGGCGCTGGCGACGAGCCGCGAGGTCGATGCACGGATGCTCGAGCGGGCCAGCACCGCACCAGTTCCCCCTGCTCCCCGCGAGCGTCGGCATCCGAACATCGTCGTGCTGGTCGTGCTCGCGCTGCTTCTCGTCATCGCCAGCTGGGGACTGCCGGCAAACCGCGCGGTCGGGCCACCCGGCGAGAGCACCGCTCCGCCGGCCAGCGGACCGTACGTTTGGTTCGGCTCGGCTGGCCCGTACGCGCTCGCCTTCGATCTCGGCCAGCGTCGCTGGCTCGCCGTGACCAGTCGTCTGCCAGCCGATGCCGGAGGGTTCCGACTGCTCGCTCCCGATGGCCAGCTGATCGCTGCTTGGACGCCCGATCCACCGCGCGAGCCGCGCTGGTTGGATATCCTCCGCTGGGACGGCACGCGGCTCGCTCGCTACCGCTGGGACCGCCAGACGAACCGTCGGCCACTCGCCTGGCTCGATGCGACGACGCTCCTGATCCGGGAAACGCCGGTCCGACATGCCTACGAACGCGAGGCAGAGTACCTGGAGCGCTTGCAGCGCGACGCGCGGGTGCTGGCACTCGATGTCCTGCGGGCAACGGAGACGACGTTCCTCCAGGAACTGGTGACCGACGCGATCCCTTCACCCGACGGGCGATCGGTGGCCGTCGTGCGAGCGATGGAACCGTTCGGCGCCGGCGCGACCAGCCGCCAGATCGCGATCCTCGAACGGTCCGGGACGCGCCTGCTCGCGGTCGCTGATGGCTACGTCGGGGCAGGGCTCGACCAACCGCTGTGGCTGCCGGATAGCTCAGCGCTCCTCTTCGCCCGCCGGCCACCAGGCACCCCGCCGCAGCTCCCGACTCCCACCGAGCTGGTGCGCGTGACCGTGGAGGGAACGACAGCGAT
>DAOTYK010000443.1:0-9834 GCA_034434855.1 Thermomicrobium sp. | reverse complement strand
ATATTGCTGTTGGCCTGGGGCGTTCGCATCAGTCGCCGTACCAGCTCCAGGAGCGAACGCACCTGTGCTTGGTCGCCACCAGCGCGCTCGGCCGTCGCCAGCACGCTGTCGACGAGCGCAAGCGTCTCGGGTCGTGCCCGGTTCTCCACCAGCCGCTGGCGGATGCGCTGCAACGCATCGGTCAAGTACATCCGCCGCTCCTCTCTTTCAGCAGGCTCGCTGCGAGCCCGCTCTCCTATCAGCCTACACCGGTCATCTCGTCCCGACGATGCCGGTCGCCGCGCTGCTCACAGTATCTGCCACCGGCTGCCGCTGTGCAAGCGCGGTAGCCCTGATAGCCGAGAGAGCGGAGCACCCGTGCCGAAACCAACCCAGCTCTGCACTCGAGCACACCCTCTCCTCGCTCGATCCACGCTCCTCGTGCCGAACTGCTGCGGTGATCGTCCGAGTTCCTGCCCACCTTCTCGCTTCCCAACCTAGCGCCGGGAGCCCCTCCATGCTTCACTTGTCAGCTGGTCGCGACGTGAGGTGCGTGCATGGTCCAACCGAGTCCACCAGTTGACCTTCTCGACCGCTATCTGGGCAGTCTCCTCGGCATGGCGATCGGTGATGCGCTCGGTATGCCGGTCGTGGGCCTCTCCGGCGATGCGATCGCGGCTCGCTACGGTTGGCTCGACCGCTTCCTCCCGCTCCTCGCCGAGGACGGCACGATCGAGGTCCCAGCCGGAACCTTCACCGAGGACACTGAACTTGCGCTCTGCCTCGTGGAAAGCATGATCGGTCAGAGCGGTTACCTCGATGTCACCGCTGCTGGATACCGCTTCGTGCGACTGCTCGAGGGGCCTGGCAGTCGCTTTCTCGACGATCCAACGAAGCGAGCCCTGGCGAGCGCCCGCGAGCGCGCTGACTTCCAAAGCGGCATCGCGGGGCCCGGGACCGCAACCGGTAGTGCAGCCGCGCGCGCTGCGCCGATCGGATTGCTCCATGCACTCTGCCGCTTCAATCCCGAGCTCTTCGTCCGCGATGTCCTGCGTGCCACACTGATCACGCATGCGGAACTGGAAGTCGTGAACGGTGCCCTCGCCGTCGCCTACGCGGTTCTGCTCCTGACACAGGGGGCGACACCGCCTGATGTGCTCAGCGACGAGGTCGCCCGTTTCATCGATGAGGACGCGATCGCTCGTCGCTTGCGCATGGTCGCCTCTCTCACGCTCCCGACCGATCCTCACGAGGCAGCCAAGCGTCTCGCTACCCTCGGCACATCCGCTCGGGTCGACGAGGTAGTCGCGACTGCCTTCGCGGCCTTCGCGGCGGCACCGGACGACTTTCTCCGAGCCGTCAGTATCGCTGTCAATGCCGGTGGAGCGACCGATACCCGCGGAGCGATCACCGGGGCGCTCGCCGGCGCGGCGCTCGGGGTCCAAGCGCTTCCGCCGGCACTCGTGGATGGACTCGAGGGACGGCCCTACGTCGAGATGGCAGCCCGCGCACTGTTTTACGCTGCCCAGCAGCGGGCTGGTCGCTTCCTTCGCCTTATAGCCCGGTGAGGCGATGGTGCGCGCGGTCATCTTCGATCTCGATGGGGTCCTGGTCGATTCCGAAGCGCTTCAGCTCGCCGCCTGGGAGCAGTACGTTGCCCGGTTCGCGCAGCGCCTCCCTCGCGAGCTGCTCCCGCGCCTTTTCGGCCGGCGCCTGGCTGATGCGGCACGCATCATCGTGGCAGAGCTCGCTCTGCCGGTCTCCCCGGAGCGAGCAGCCCAGGAGCGCGACGAACTGTTTCTCGCCTCCCTACCCGGAAACGTCCGCTCGATGCCGGGCGCCCACGATCTCATCGCCGCGCTCCGGGCACGCGGCATACCGCTCGGGCTCGCGACCAGCGGGCACCAGCGCTACGTCCACCTCGTACTCGCCGAACTGGGACTCGACGATGCTTTCAGCGTCTTAGTGACCGGCGACGACGTGGCGCGCGGCAAACCGGCTCCCGACTGCTACGTGCTCGCCGCAGCGCGCCTGGGAGCCCAACCCGGATCGTGTGTGGCGATCGAGGACGCTCCGCTAGGGGTCGCGGCTGCTCGTGCCGCCGGACTGCGTTGCTTGGCCGTTCCCAACGACCATACCCGGCACATTGACGGTTTCGCGGCCGCCGATGCGATCCTTCCGGGGCTCGACGCCGTGCTGCCCTGGTTGGAAGCGAACGGCTGGCTGGAAACCTGAGGTGGTCGAACCACGGCCCACCACGCTGTCCACCCGTGTCCCCCGCCCGAGATGGATAAGCGAATCGGAGGGGCAATCGGTCGAGAGGCACCATCGCGGTTCGGCGAGTACTGGACGCCGTACTCGCCTTTCCCCCGTAACGAGTACGGCGTCCGGGGAGACTAGGATGGAGCCGATCTCCATCGCCGAACGACCATCCCTCAGGACGGCTCGGCGACGCGATTGAAGACCACGAGCCGCAACTCCGTCATATCTTCGATCGCGTAGCGGAGTCCCTCGCGGCTGAGCCCTGAGTCCTTGACGCCGCCGTACGGCATGTGGTCGATCCGGAAGGTCGGGATGTCGTTGATGATCACCCCGCCGACTTCTAGCACTTCGAAGGCTCGCAGCGCGTGCTCGAGACTGCTGGTGAACACACCCGCCTGCAAGCCATACGCCGAGTCGTTCACCTCGGCGAGCGCCTGCTCGAAGTCGTCGAACGGGAACAGAACGACCAGCGGCGCGAACGCCTCGCGGCTGCAGACCGGGTGCCACTTGGGCGCATCGACGAGCACGGTCGGTTGGAAGAAGCGCCCCTCGGCTTTGCCACCGACGAGCACCTTGGCCCCCTCGGCGACTGCCGACTCGACCCAATCTTGCGTACGGCGTGCCGCCTTGTCGTCGATCATCGGGCCGAGATCGGTCGCTTCGTCGAGCGGATCGCCCATTTTGATCTTCTTGACTTCGTCGATGAACCGCTCGACGAACTCGTCCCACCGGGCGCGATGGACGAACACGCGTTGCACCGAGATGCACACCTGTCCAGCGTAGGCGAACGCACCGGTACGGATACGCGGAATCGCCACGTCCAGATTGGCCGTCCGGTCGACGATGACCCCCGCGTTCCCACCCAGTTCCAATACCACCTTCTTTTTGCCCGCTCGCGCCTTGAGATCCCAACCGACATCCGGCGAGCCAGTGAAGGTGAGGAGCTTGAAGCGCTCGTCGGTGACCAACCGATCCCCCACCGTGCGGTCCATCGGCATGATGCTGACTGCCCCCTTGGGGACGCCTGCGTCGTCGAGGAGCTCCGCGAAGGTGAGCATGGTCAAGGGGTCGCGGCTCGGCGGCTTGAGCACGATCGTATTGCCCGAGGCGAGCGCCGGTGCGATCTTGTGCAGTGCCAGATTGAGTGGAAAGTTGAACGGGGAGATACCAGCGATCGGACCGATCGGGAAACGGCGCGTGAAACCGAAACGCCCCTGGCTGTAGGCCATCAGGTCGAGCGGGATCACCTCACCACCGATCCGCTTCGCCTCCTCGGCTGCTGTCGTCAAGGTGAAGATGCCGCGCTGGACTTCGACCCGCGCATCGCGGATCGGCTTGCCGGCCTCCTGCGCGATCAAGCGCGCGAACTCTTCTTGCCGCCGGCGCAATCCCTCGGCGAGCTTCAGCAGCATCTCGGCCCGCTCGTAACTCTGCAGTCGCCGGGTGACCTCGAAGGCACGCTGGGCAGCCGTCACCGCGTCCTCGAAGTCCTGCTCGGTCGCGTTGAACGTCACCCCAACCAACTCGTCGTTGTACGGATTGCGGATCTCCAGCCGCTGTGGCGAAGTCCGCCACTCGCCCGCGCAATAGAACGGGTACTCGCGCGCCATCGTCTCGCTCCTCCCATGCCGCTGTCTACCGCTGCGACCGCTCCGGCAGCGAACGCCATGCCTCAGTGCTCAGGAGCAACCTGCCCACTCCTACTGTATCCGAAGACAGCACCGTCAGCACTGGTTCGCGTCCGGATCTTGCGGCAGCGCCATCTTGACCGGGTCGAGAATCTCGTCCGCCTCCTCCGGCGAGAGCACTCCTTCCTCGACGACCACCTCGCGCACGGTCTTACCGGTCTCCCACGCCTTCTTGGCGATCTCCGCCGCCCGCAGGTAGCCGATCCGCGGCGTCAAGATCGTCGCCAGCGCGATGCTGCCGTGCGCGAGCTCGGCCAGCCGCTTCTCGTTGGCCTGGATCCCTTCGACGCAGCGCGTCCGGAAAACGTCCAGCGCATTGGTCAGAATATCGGTCGCCCAGAGCAAGTTGTACACGATGAGTGGTGTCCAGACGTTCAAATCGAGCTGCCCGGAGAGGACACCGAGCGAGACCGCATGATCGTACCCGACCACCTGGAAGGCGACCATATTGACCATCTCGGCGATCGACGGGTTCACTTTGCCGGGCATGATGGAGGAACCGGGCTGGACTGGTGGCAGGATGATCTCACCCAACCCCGCACGCGGCCCCGAGCCCAGCAACCGGATATCGCTGGCGATCCGGATCACTTCGAGAGCAGCGTTGCGGATGGCACCCGAGAGGTGAGCGAAGTCGGCATGACTCTGGGTGATCTCGAACGTGTTCCGTGCTGGGCGCAAGGGAAAACCGGTGATGCGACTCAGCTCTTCCGCCACCTGCGCGCGATACCCGGGAAAGGCGTTGATCCCGGTTCCCAGTGCCGTCGCTCCCAGATTGATCTCGGTGAGCGCGAGGCGCGCATCAGCGATCCGGTCGGCTGCTCGCCGCAGGGCCGCTCCATATCCGGTGAACTCGTCGCCCAAGCGGATCGGCACCGCATCTTGCAGGTGCGTCCGGCCGGTCTTGGTCAGATTCCCGAACTCTTGCGCCTTCTGGCAGAACGCATCGGCCAACTTGCGGAACGCCTCGATCAGCTTCGGAGTGGCTCGCAGCAAGGCCAGACGGCCCGCGGTCGGGATGACGTCGTTCGACGATTGACCGAGGTTGACGTGATCGTTGGGGTGCACTGGCTTGTACTCGCCACGCCGGCCGCCCAGGATCTCGTTCGCCCGATTGGCGATGACCTCGTTGGTATTCATGTTGTGCGATGTCCCAGCACCTGCCTGATAGGGATCGACCACGAAGTGCTCGTGCCAGAGGCCATCGATGATTTCCTGCGCGGCCTGCTCGATCGCGCGTGCCTGCTCGTCGGTCAGGCGGCCAGCACGATGGTTCACGCGAGCCGCTGCGAGCTTGACTTGCGCGGTCGCCACGATCAGGTCTGGATGCGGGCGTAGGCCACTGATCGGAAAGTTGCGTACCGCCCGGGCGGTCTGCGCGCCATAGAGCGCCTCGGCCGGCACCTCGACCTCGCCGAGCGAATCGCGCTCGATCCGTACCGTCTCGATCGCCATCGTTCCCTGCCTCCCATCCCTACTGCTCGGAGCCTAATCCACCATCCGCTTCCCACCAGCTCGGCCGCTGCGAGCCGATCGCCGCCAGTTCTGTCTTGACGTAGATGAGTCCTTCGCGATCCAGCACCGACTGCTCGTATTCCCCGCTCATGGTGATCGCATCGACCGGACACACCTGGGCACAGAGTCCGCAGAACATGCAGCGACCAGCCCGCAGGATGAACTCGCCCAGTTCCCGGTCACCCTCCTCCGAGGGAACTACATGCATCTCCAGGCAGCTCGTCGGACAAATGCGAGCGCACAGTCCACAGGCGACACAGAGCGCTTCCCCGGTCTCGGGATCGGAGCGGAGCGCCGGCAAACCGCGGAAGCGCGGCGCCGGCTCCCGTTTCTCTTCGGGATATTGGATCGTCACCGGCCGCTGGAAGAAGTGCCGCAGCGTGACCAGAAAGCCGCGGATGTCCTGCAAGACCATCGTGTGCCTCCTCGGGCGATCGTTGTCAGGGCGTTCGGAAGGCGATCCGGCCGCGCAGCGGCTCGCTGTCCGGCCGCAGCCAGGCATCGCTGAGCGCGATCCCGCTCCCCAACCAGACCGCCCAACCGCCACCGGGAACGTTCTGACCGATGCGCAGCGTCTGGCGCGTTCGCTCGCCGGGCGCTGCCGGCCAAGCGATGGGCCCGCGCTCGAGCCGCGGGAACGTGATGCCGCGATAGATCGGCACAGCACGGGCGATTTCTTGGAAGAGCTGCACCGCATGGCGCGTGTTCCAGTGATAGCCGAGCCGGCGGGCCAACTCCTGGACATGCTGCCAGCTCGGACGCGCCTCCCCCGGTGGATCGACCGCGCGCCGCAGCCGCTGCACTGCTCGATCGGCAGTCGTCATCGTCCCGTCCTGCTCGAGGAACATGGTGACCGGGAGCACGACGTGCGCTCGCTCGATCAGCGGACTGGGGAAACTCTCTTCCACGATCAGCACCTCGAGCCCTTCGAGCGCAGCCAAGAACCGCTCATCGAGCGCTGTGGCGTACGCGTGCGAGTTCGCCGCCACGTACAGCGCACGCACCTCACCCCGCTCGATCGCTGCCACCAGTTCCCCGTAGCCCCATCCTGGCCCGCTCGGCAACTCGGTCGAGCCGCTCCCATTGCCACCCGTCTCGGCCCAAAGGGCCGCCAATTCCTGCCGCATCGCGGCGTCCTCCGGCCGGCGATACCCCGGTAGCCAGGCTGGATGGCATCCCATGTCCAGCGCACCTTGGGCATTCGCCGGACCGCGGAACGCGACCACGCCCGCGCCAGCCCGTCCGATATTGCCGGTGAGCAAGGCCAGATCGTTGGCCAGCAACGCTGCCGCAGCGACATCGCCGTGCTGCGCGTGGGCGAGCGTGTGCTGGATCTGGCTCGGTGGATAGGGGGAAGCATCCTCGCCGCGCCCACCTGTCGCATACAACACGGCGGCACGCTCCAACGCCGCCACGCTCACTCCAGCTGCCTCGGCGGCCGCGACCGGATCGATCGCGTCGAGAGAGGCCATGAATTCGCTCAGCCCTTGCGCCCCTTCGACCGGGCGAGCCAATCCGCGGTCGCGGATCACGCGGGCCATCGCCGCCAGGACCATTGCCTCCGTTCCCGGGCGGATCCGCAACCACACATCGGCCCGGTGGAAAAGCGGGAACTCGTCGGCGCTCACGACGACCAGCGCTGTTTCGCGGTAGAGTCGGGCCCACGAATGCCAGTAGCTCGCGACGGGAGCATGCTGACCGATGTTCGGCCCCACGACCAACAGACATCCGGTATCGGTAAAGACTTCCTGGACCGAATTGGTGCTCACCGGCAGTCCGAAGGACGCGGTGAGCGCGGCATCGACCGCCCGCTGCGCCGGGGAGACCAGCGCGTCCACGTGCGGCGAACGCATCACCTGGCGAGCGAACCGCTGCAGCAGGTACAGATCTTCGTTCGTCCGATCGGGCGTCGCCAAGAGCGCGAACGCCGTGCCGCGATACGGTCGCAGCAACTCGGCAGCCCGGTCGAGCGCCTCGGCGAGATCGATCGGAACGAGCTCGTCACGCTCGCGGACCAACGCGTTTTCCAGCCGCGCGGGGTGTTGCACCTGCTCGTATCCCCACTTGCCGCGCACGCAGGTATAGCCATAGTTGACGCCGCGCTCCCAGAGGTGGGTGATCCGGCGCACCAGACCACGGTTGTGTTCGACATTCAGCGTGCAGCCCACATCGCAGAAGCCGCAGATCGTCTCCGTGGCGTCCAGTTCCCAGGGATGATGCGCGAAGCGCCGGTCAGTCAGCGCCCCCACCGGGCAGACCGCGATGCACATCCCGCAGGACGTGCACGTCGTGCGGGTCAGATCGATATTCCAGGCACTGCCGATCTCGCCCTCGAGTCCGCGGCCCAGCACTTCGATCGCCGTGACCCCGATCATCTCGTCACAGACACGGGTGCAACGCGCGCAGAGAATGCAGCGCTCCCACTTGTAGTCGATGTACTCGCTCAAATGCTTGTAGGGACGAGCCAGCTTGGGACGTCGGAAGGGATTCGTGTGCACGTTGTGATAATAGGTGTTGTCTTGGAGATAACATTCGCCGGACTTATCGCAGGTCGGGCAATCGAGCGCGTGGTCGATGAGATAGAGCTGCAGGACGAACCGCCGCGCTTCCTCGCACGCCGGCGACTTCGTGGCGATCTCCATCCCGTCGCGCACCTGGGCTGCGCAGGATTCGACCAACCCGCCACGACGACCCAGGATTTCCACGGTGCAGATCCGGCAAGAGCCCCACGGTCGCAGCAACGGTTGATAGCAGAGGTTCGGTACGTCGATGCCGACCATCCGGCAGGCCTCGAGGATGGTCAGGCCTTCCGGTACGGTGTATTGCTGTCCATCGATCGTCACGGTGACGAGGCGGCTTTCGGTAATCGCGGTCATGGAACTGGCCCCTCTCGGATACAGCACTGCAGAACAGGCCGAACGCGGCCTGACTGCGTTTCACCTACCCTGATCTTACCACCGGACGCGGTCGCTCCCCGGATGGTGACCGCTCACCAGCCGGGGCTCGCTCGTCCGCGTGGCGCACCACCCGGCGCCCGCCGGCCGTCGAGACCACTCGGGACAGAGCCGGTCCTCAATTCCGCGCGAAATGGTCGCGCCGCTCGTCGGGTCTTCGCGATCACTGGGCTTCAGTAGCCAGCTGTTCGGATGCTATACTCGCGGCCGAGAGCAGGATGGAGGGATCGGTGGGATTCGAGACGGTCATCGGGCTGGAAGTCCACGCCCAGCTCTTGACCCGGTCGAAAATGTTCTGCGGGTGCTCAGCCGACTACGCAGGCGCACCACCGAACACTCATGTCTGCCCGGTTTGCCTCGGGCTTCCCGGCTCCTTGCCGGTGATCAATCGACGAGCCGTCGAGATGACCGTGATGACCGGCCTCGCCCTCGGTTGCCGCATCCCGCCCTACAGCAAGTTCGACCGCAAGAACTACATGTATCCCGATCTTCCCAAGGGCTACCAGATTTCCCAGTACGACCTACCGCTCTGTGTCGATGGCGCGTTGGAGTTCCTGGTCAACGGTGAGCGGCGCCGCGTCCGCATTCGCCGCGTGCACCTGGAAGAAGATACGGCACGCTTGGTCCATTGCACGGTCGCAGGCGAAAGCTACAGTCTCGTCGACATGAACCGCTCGGGCGTTCCGCTCATCGAGATCGTCACCGAACCGGACTTGCGCTCTCCCGAGGAAGCTCGGCTGTTTCTGCAAGCACTGCGCCAGGTTCTCCGCTACCTCGGTGTCTCGACCGGCAACATGGAAGCTGGGGCCTTCCGCTGCGACGCCAACATCTCGCAACGGACCGCCGATGGCCGGCAGCAATGGCCCAAGGCAGAAATCAAGAACTTGAACAGCTTCCGCTCGGTCGAGCGCGCGTTGGCGTACGAAGAACAGCGCCAGCGGGCAGCGATCCGCCGCGGCGAGCGTCTCGTCCAGGAGACACGGGGCTGGCTGGAGGACCAGGGGATTACGGTCACCCAGCGCGCGAAGGAGTATCCGGACGACTACCGCTACTTTCCCGAACCGGACCTCCCGCCGCTCTTGCTCACCGAGGACGATCTGGCGGGTATCCGTGCCGCCATGCCGGAACTGCCGCTCGCTCGTTGGGAGCGATTCCAGGTCGCGTTCGGGCTCGGCCCGCAGGAAGCGGCATTGTTGACCGAGGAACGCGAGGTCGCCGACTTCTTCGAAGCGTGCGTCGCCGAAGACCGCACGCTGGCCCGCGAGGCCGCGAACTGGATTACTGGCGAGCTGTTCGCATTGATGCGCGAGCGTGGCTGCAGTATCTCCGAGGTCGGGGTCCAACCACGCCAGTTGCGACAGCTCATCGAACTGGTTCAGCGCGGAACCATCAGTACGCTCACCGCCAAGGAACTTTTGGGGGCGGTCAGCGAGACCGGT
>DAOTYK010000442.1:0-2016 GCA_034434855.1 Thermomicrobium sp. | reverse complement strand
GCGGGTCGCGCTCCAGCACGACGAAGTCGGCCAGCATGCCGGGCCGGAGCATCCCCTTGCAGTGCTCCTCGAAGCTCGCATAGGCGCCGTTGACTGTGTAGAGCGGCAGCGCTTCTTCGACGGTGATCGCTTCTTCCAGCGCATACGAGCGCCCGCTGGCGGTTCGCTCCTGCACCGCCGCCTGGATGCAGCGCAAGGGCTGGTAGGTCGAAACTGGGCAATCGGTCGAGAAGACGAGCCGGATGCCTGCATCCAGCAAGCTGCGAAATGGATAGGTGAGCTGGATCCGTTCGAGGCCAAGGTGACGAATGAAGCCATCGCCGTATTCGGCGATAAAGATCGGTTGACTGACGACGAGAACGCCGAGGCGGGCGATCCGCTCGATGAGGTCGGGGCGCAAGACGCCGCAGTGCTCGATGCGGTGACGGTGATCTGGGCGGGGCAGCCGCGCGAGGGCGCGCTCGTAGGCGTCGAGCACCATCTCGATCGCCCGGTCGCCGATCGCGTGCGTGGCGACTTGAAAGCCAGCGGTGTGTGCTTGCCAGACTAACTCGTCCAACTCCTCCTGAGACCAGATGGTGATCCCGTAGTTGTCGGGGCGAGGATCGTCGAAGAAGGGGCGACTCACTGCCGCGGTACGCCCGATCAGGCTTCCATCGGCGAAGAGCTTGACCGGGCCGATGCGGAGGTGGTGGTCTCCGAATCCCTGCTTGATACCCAAGCCGAGGAGGTGGGGTAGGAGTTGGTGCCGGAGCATGATGGAGGTGCGGAGCCGAAGCAGCCCTCGCTGGACTGCCCGCTGGAACGCTTCGACCTGCTGGGGATCGTCGAGCCCGGCATCCTGGCTCGACGTGATGCCGGCCGCGACGTAGGCATCGTTGCAGCGTCGGAGCGCTTCCACCATATCCTCGAGCGTCGGTGCCGGAATGACTCGCTCGATGAGTTCCATCGCGTTCTCCTGGAGGAGCCCAGTTGGGTCACCGTCCTCATCGCGCACGATATGCCCGCCCGGCGGGTCCGGCGTCTCGCGGCTCACACCAGCCAGTTGCAGCGCCAGAGAGTTGGCGACGAGCATGTGCCCGGAGCTGTGGACGAGGACGAGCGGGTGCGTCGTGCTGGCGCGATCGAGATCCCAGCGGGTCGGGTGGCGGTGCTCGGTCAACGTGTTGTCGTCGTAACCGCGCCCGCGGATCCAGCTGCCGGGTGGTGTTCGTTCGGCACGCTCGGCGAAGCGGGCAACGATCTCCGCGATCGAGCGCACCGCGGGATAGCGGCAGTTGACCTGCCCCAGCACGAAACCGAAACTGAGCATATGGTTGTGGGCTTCGTTGAAGCCGGGCAGACACGTCGCGCCAGCGAGATCGATCCGACCCGCCCCGCGCGGCAAGGCTGCTTCCACTTCGGCCAGCGAACCGGCCGATACGATCCACTCCCCAATGACGCCGAACGCTTCTACCTCCGGCTGGCTCGGGTCCATGGTCAAGATGGTGCCGTTGGTGACGAGATACGCGTGCATCCACCACTCCTTCGCGTCGATCCATGTGTTCCCGTTTCCATCCAGCACCCTACCGGTTCGGAAGGCGGCGAGCAAGGGGGAACAGCGGGCGGTTACAAGTCACATCTCGTGCCGGCGGTAACGGCCTCCTGTGCTCTGTGGTTGGAGCAGATGGAAGACTCTCGTGCACGTTGGTCAGCCGGCTGCGCATCGTGGGCTTGCCGAGGGGAGTAGCGCTGGCGAGCAGTGCTCTTCGGCCAGTAGTATCGCCGCCGACTGTTGACCGGCCGAGTAGGTGCTCAAGGGCGGAAGACGATCTCTGTATTGACACTCATCGATTTTGTCGTTACCATGGAGCCTGGAGGAGAGAGGATGGAGCGTCATTGCTGCCCGATCGACGACCGACCCCTTACCGGATCCGCGCTGCCGACTCGACAGCTGGCGCAACTCGCCCGGGCGCTGGCTGACGAGACGCGCCTGGAGATTCTCACGCTGCTCGTCGAGCAGAACCAGCCGCTCTG
>DAOTYK010000441.1:0-7627 GCA_034434855.1 Thermomicrobium sp. | reverse complement strand
GTTCAGGCGCTCCGCAGAGCGCCCGCTGCTCCAGTCGTTTGCCAGTGCACTCAATCCGCTGCGAGGCGCGCTGGTCCCTCGGTCGTGCGCTCGTAGCGAGCGGTGACCACGGTATGGAGTCCACCGCGGATGTTGAAGTCAGCGATGACGGTCATCCGGCGCGGCTCGAGCGTCCGCACGAGGTCATCGAGAATGGTATTGGCGACCTTCTCGTGAAAGATTCCCTCGTTCCGGTAGGACCAGAGATACAGCTTGAGCGACTTGAGCTCGACGATCCA
This sequence comes from Thermomicrobium sp., assembly GCA_034434855.1. Classification (GTDB taxonomy): domain Bacteria; phylum Chloroflexota; class Chloroflexia; order Thermomicrobiales; family Thermomicrobiaceae; genus Thermomicrobium. The sequence goes on along the minus strand of DAOTYK010000441.1, from coordinate 7,349 downwards.
CTGGTCGGGGACATAACGGATGGTGATCGTCGCGAAGTCCGGCTGGCCGGTTCTCGGGCAGACGCAGGTGAACTCGTTGGTCGTGATCTCGATCTCGTAGTCCCGCTCCGGTTTCGGATTGGGAATGCGTTCCAGTTCTTTGCTCGGTTGCGTCGGCATGATCGATCCTCCCTGTCATCATCGTGCTCGAGCAAGTGTAGCGAACGAGCGTCATTTCCTGTGTTCGTGGGGACTGGTCCTGCTTGGGTGGACGGCCGAGAGCCGGTTCTCCTCGCACGAACCGAGCCGCGCAGCGGCTCAGTGGCCGCTCGCTCGGGGCGCTTCGACTCGAGCGTATCCGCCTGGGTGGTGGCTCACTCCTCGGCGAATCGCCAGATCGTCCCGCCGACATCAGCAGCGTAGCCCTGCAGCGCTCCGACCGCTCGGCTGCCGGTGACCGCAACGATGGTCTGTTGCGGAAGACTCGGCTCCAACTTGCGGAGTTCGCCCGTCGTATCGCAATGCCAGAGGCCCGTGCCCGCAGCGATGAACCACCCGGTCGTGCCCGCACGGCCGAGGGCTGAGACCGAGTTCTCGAGTTCCCCGACGATGCGGATCAGTGGGCGTGCGAGCGGCTGGCGGACGATCCAGACTTCGTTCTCAGCGACGACCAGGATAGCTTCCCCGTTCTCTGACCACAGCATGCGGGCGATACCGGTCTCCGGCAAGGGTTCCGACCAGGGATAGTGTCGCCAATTGCCGTCTGGAAGAGCGCGGATGGACAGGGCCTGGCGCAGGTCTTCCATCCGCACCGTCAGAAGGGCGAGCGCGTGTCCGTTCGGTGACAGCGCTGCTCCCTGGACGAGCGCGAACGCGTCGTTCTCGCTGGTTTGCCAGGTGATCCCACCATCGGTGGACGCGTGCAGCAACACGACGGGCTCGAGCGTCGGCTCGACATCGTGTTCGATCAGGAAGACCGTCCGCCCGTCATCGCTGACCAGAAGCCAGGTCGATTCGGAGATGTCATCGAGCGAGTACACCTCTTGCCAGTGCCGTGCATCGGATGAGCGGAGGACGGCGTCGAGTGCGAGTGCGAAGAGCGGACCGGTCGTCCCGCCAGCGAATTGGGCGAGTCCACGGTCGAGCACGACGTGCTCCCAGGTTCGACCCTCGTCAGGCGAGCGGAGCACCGTCCCCGAATAGTCGCTCGTCACGAGCTCGCCTCCGGCGCGGACGACGATGCCGAGCGGGAAGTGCCCGTACAACTCGTCGTTCCATTCGCGCCATGTCGTGACTGGTCGCTCACCGAGGAGGCATCCCTGCGAGAGGGTTCCGATGACCAGCCGTCGGTCGTCGAGCACAGCGAGACTCAGTGCGGGACTGGGAAGGTCCGGAAGCGCTTCCCAATGCTCACCGTCGGACGACCAGACGATCGAGCGATCACCGGCAGCGGCGACAACTGTCCCTGCGCGATCGGTGGCCAGGACACTCCAACTTCCCTGCCTGGGGAGGGGGACGGCTCGCCAGGAGCGGCCACGATCATCGGAGCGGAAAAGGCCCTCGTCGCCACCGACCAAGAAGGAGACGCGCCCGCTCTCGTCCGTCAGGCAAGCACCGCACTCGAGGAGACCAGGGAGCGGAGCGGCCGTCTGCCAGCGCCAGCGACGCGATCGGTTGACGAAAACCCCATCGCTGGTCACGAGCAGTGCGAGGTGATCCTCCGCGAACCGGGGCGAAAGTGCGAGGTCGACGATCTCGACCTGGGTGGCCAATCCCGCATTCGCCGCTTCCCAGCTGGTTCCAGCGTCGGGAGAGACGAGTACGCCGTCGAGCTGATCGGCCACGACGACGAGTTGGCGTTCACCCTCTCGACTCGTGCGGAGTGCGACGATCGAGCTCGCTTCCAGACAGCGTCGCCAGCTTCCATCGACGTTCCAGCGATAGAGACCGGAGGGTGTCGCGACGTAGCGATCGCCCCAGGGCGCGATCGCGACCGGATTGGCCAGCTCCAAGCGCCCCCAGTTCGCCGGAAAGGAGAGGGGTACCCAGGGCTCACCTGGCTGCGTTGCCGCGAATGCGCCGCTGGAGGTCCCCGCGAGAAGTCTTTGTCCATCAGTGGCGAGGGAGAGTACCGCGCCGCCGGTCGGTCGGGCGAGCCGCTGCCAGGCTAGTCGTGTCATCGGTCGCGATCTCCTCGCGTTCAGGGCTCAGCGCTCGAGGCGGGCCAGGTCCGGTGGACGAGGACTTCGGTGGCGAGAAAGCTCCGTGCCAGGCTCCAGCTGGTCTGGACAGCCGCTTCGAGGACGCCGAGCGGATCGAGCAGACGAGCCGACCAGGGCTCGACCCACCGGTCAGCGCACACATCGTAAACCAAATCTGGCGCGACGGCGAGCGCTCGGGCCGCGACGATGGCGGGATCCCGTCCGGCATTGGCGACGAGGGTCCACAACGGTTCGAGCAATGCGTTGCGGACAGCGCGGTACACGGCGCGTTCTTCCGGTGAGCGGCTCGTGGCGTCGTCCGCCAGTGCTCGCGCCGCAACGGCGAAGCTCGCGCCTCCACCAGGCAGAAGACCGCTCCTCTGGGCGATCTGGATGGTACGCGCGAGTCGCTCCACCATGGCCAGGCGGTACTCGCGCTCGGTCAGGGTAGCGGCACCGACGCGGACCTGAAGGAAGGTACCATGCAGTCTGGCCAGGCGCTCGCGGGCTCGCCGACGCTCGTCTTCTTGGCTTGCGGCTGCCAGTTCGGCCTGGGCCAGGGCGATCCGCTGCTGGATCGCTGCCCGCTGGCCGCGCCCACCGAGGATCGCGAAGGTCCACCGCGTGCCGGCGACCTGGCGAGCGCTGCCGAGATCACCGATGCGAGCATTCTCCAATCGCTCGCCTGCCAGGTGGCGGATGGCACGGCCGCCGGTCAGGGCAGCCAGATCTTCGAGGATACGGATCTGCTGGAGGCCGACCGATGGCGCGGCGACAGCCGCGACTTGCTCCAGAACTCCCCGAGCCAGATTAGCAGCGAGCAGTGCGAGGGCTTGACCTTCGAGTTGGCCAGCGACGATGAACAAGCGGCGAACGCGATGTCGGGCACACGCTTCGAGGATCGGGAGGAGTTGTTGCGGTTCGCTCACCGTCCAGTCGGTGAGCACGATGCGCGGCTCGACGAGCTGCCATCGTGCCTGGCCGGAGGGAAGCAGCTCCGGTGCGAGGAGACGACTCTGCCAGTGCACGCCCTGAACGAGTTCGCAGCGGATCTCGCTGCGCTCGCTCGGATCGACCAGGACGATCCCTTCGGGACCGAGCGCCTCCAAGTTCTCGAGAAACTCGCTGGTACTCTCCGGAGAGAGGTCTAGCGGTGTTAGAAGGCCCGCCAGGTCGCGAATATCGTCGACTGGTCGAGCGAGCGAGCGGAGCGTGCGCCGAACGCGTGTCTCGCTCTCGTCGAGTGCGCGGATGAGTGCCGTTGGCGCAAGACCAGCGATGAGCAGCTGGTGCAACTCGCTGAGGAGGCGAGCGGCGAGAACGGCGGTGGTCGCCGCGCCGTCCCCGGTCTCTTCATAGACGCGCCAGACCGCATGGCGGAGCAGCATGGCTCCAGCGTTCTCGAACGGATCGGGCAGTCGGAAGGTCCGGCGCGCGATGAGAGCGGCAGTGGAGAGTACCTCGACCGAGCCGGGCTTCAGCACCTGTTCGATGACGACCGTGCGCCCCAGCGGGCCGAGCGTCGGTGCGAGGAGTCGCGCGAAGGTCGCACAGCCAGCCAGGAGCGGTGCGCGAGCGGTATCGCCGAAGCGAACGCGAGCGGTCGTCATCGATCGGCCCTCGCTGGTGCACGATGGAAGCGGGGGACGCTTCATGCATCCCCCGCACGAGATCCCGCGAAATGTCCCAGTTCAGGCCCGGTTCTCGGGCTTGCTCCAGATCTCCTGCGCGGCTTTGACGAAGTTGGCCAGTGCCTCGCGCGGCGAAAGTCGCCGGACGCAGAGGTCCTGCATCATGTCGCCGATCACGAACTTGGTGGCGAGTTCGCCGAAAGCCCCGAGTGGTGGTGCAGCATAGGCCATGATTCGTCCGGTGGAGATGATCGTCTGGTACTCGCTGTAGAGTTCGTTCTTTTGCCAAAGGTCGTGCTGGATCATGTCCTTCCAGCAAGGGATGAAGCGTCCTTTGAGCTGTTCGTTGATGTAGCTCTCGTACCAGACCGGATCCATGAGAGCGACGAGGCAAATCCGCGCATTGTCGCCGCCCTTCCCGTTCTTGAACAGTCCCTCTGTCCAGACGTCGACCTGGCCGAACGAACCAGCTGGACCAGCTGGGTAGCTGTAGAACCGTGTCTTCTCGGCGAGTTCTGGCTTGTTCTTGAGCAACCAGTTGTAGATGCTCGTCGGGTTCGAGGTGAGGACGAGTTGCTCGCTTTGGTAGCCCTGATTGTTGGCGCCGTCGTCCCAGTTGACGGACCCGGGCGGGATGATCTGGTCTTCGACGTACATGGTCTGGATCAGCGCCAGGCAGTCGAGCCAGGCTTTGTCGTCAGCGGTCACAGCGAGCGAGCCGTCCTCGTTCTGCAATTTCCCACCGAAGGTCCAGACCATGCCGAGGGTGTGGTTATTGGTGTCGTTGATCCGGCCGAGCGTCATGCCATAGTAGTAGAGCGGTGGCTTGGTGAGTGCCTTCCCCTGCTGGCGGAACTCGTCCCAGTTGGCCGGGTACTTGAAGCCAGCCTGATCGAGAAGATCCTGGCGCGTATGGAAAGGCCAGGCATTGACGGCGAGCGGCGAGGCATACCAGCGTCCTTTGAAAGTGCAGGTCAGCTCGACCGGTTGCCAGACACCTCCCTTCTGCTGAATGAAGGGAGCAACCAGATCGGTGACATCGGCCGTTTGCCCCTGGGCCCGCCAGAATTGGGTCTGATAATCGTAGAGGCGGTAGATGTCGGGTGGTGTCCCCGCTTGGACCGCTGCATTGAAGCGGTTGTAGCCTTGCGGGTTGTTGGGGATTTCCTCGAAGGAGATCGTGAAACCGTTTTGCTGGGCGATCTCCTCGAGTCGCTGCTTGATGAGGGCGGTCGTCTCAGGGAGATAGTCGACGGTTTGCCAAACCACGACTTCGCGACCCGGGATCGGCGTGAGTGCAGGCGCTTGGGCGGCGACAGCGGTCGGAGTCGGCGCGGCAGCCGGTGTCGGTGCGGCTGGAACTGGTGTGGGGGTAGCCGCGGGGGCAGGTGTCGGGCTCGGTTGCGGGGCCGGAGTCGGCGTCGCTTGCCCACCACCGGCACAAGCGGCCAGCGTTGCGCCGAGCGTGGCTGCAGTGACGGCGAGAAATCGGCGACGCGAGAAACGTGTGGCCATGGCTCTCCTCCTCTCGTTTCCTCAGTCCTTGACGGCTCCGGTTGTCCAACCAGCGATCACCCAGCGTTGCCCGAACAGGTAGACCACCAGCGGCGGGAGGGACATGATCGTCGCAGCGGCCATCATCTGCCCCCAGTAGTACTGGTCACCGACCACGTACGCGGCGAGACCAACGGGAGCGGTCATGACCTGCTGTTTCTGCAGCAAGACCAGCGCATAGAGGAACTCGTTCCAGGAGAGCGTGAAGGCGAAGACCGCAGCGACGACGAGGGCGGGACCGGACAGGGGAACCATGATGCGCCAGAGGACCTGCCACCGGCTCGCACCGTCGATGAGCGCGGCTTCCTCGAGCTCGATCGGAACGGTACGGAAATAGCCCATGAGCATCCAGGTCGCGAAGGGAACCGTGAACGTGAGGTAGGCGAGCGTGAGCCCGACCAGGTTATCGCGTAGGCCGAGCCGACTCATCATGACGAAGAGCGGGATGAAGAGGATCGTACCTGGAGCGAGGTAGGCATAGACGAGCAAGCGTGCCAGAACCGTGCGACCGGCGAAGCGGAGCCGGGTGAGTGCATAGCCAGCCATGGCTCCGAGCAGCGTAGAGACGACCGTGGTGGCGAGCGCGACGACAGCGCTGTTGCGAAGCTGGCGGAGGAAGGGGTAACTGGGACCGAGAATCTTCTCGTAGTGCTCGCCAGTCAGGACACGGGGAACCAGTGTCACAGTGGGGCTGAAAAGATCGACATCGGCGCGCAGGGAGGTCGCCAATTGCCAGTACACCGGGAAGAGCGTCCAGAGTGCGAGGGTGAGCAGGAAAAGATAGCCGACGAGGTAATAGGCGCGGTTCTGTTGCGTCAGCCAGAAAACGAGCCCGCGCTCGCGTGGTCGGGATGGTTCGACCGAACGGATCGCCTCGGCCATCGCTTCATCCTTCCTGGCGCAGCATGCGTCGAGTGAGAACGTAGATGAGGATCGCGAAAATCGGGAAGAAGACGAGCGGAATGGCCGACGCGATCCCCAGATCGTAAGCGGTCATCCCCTCGTGGTAGGCCAGCAAGGGGAAGGTTTCCGTCGCGTTCGCTGGCCCACCATTCGTCAGGATGTAGACGTACTGGATCGCGTTGGAGGTCCAGATAGCGGAGAGCATGACCGTCACGGTGATCACCGGGGTGAGCAAGGGCAGGGTGATGCGGAAGTACTGCTGTAGCGGATTCGCACCATCGATCGCTGCAGCTTCGTAGAGTTCGCGCGGGATGGCCTGGAGACCCGCCAGAAAGGTCATCGTCCAGAAAGGCGATCCCTGCCAGATCGCGGCGATCAAGACGGACCAGAGGGCGAGTTTGGGATCGGCCAGGAACAGGATCGGCCGCTCGACGAGTCCGAGATTGGTCAGGAGCGTATTGAGGACACCATTGACATCGTTGTAGATCCATTTCCAGGTGAACGCGGATACCACTGCTGGAATAGCCCATGGTACGAACAGCAGCGTGCGCCAGAAGCGTCGTGCTCGTATCTGAGAATGGAGGATGACGGCGCTGACCATGCCGATGAGGAACTTCCCAGCGAGTGCGCCTGCGGTGTAGAGCGCGGTGACCTTCACGCTGTTCCAGAACAGTCCGTAGATCCGGCTTTCGCTATCCAAGAGCAAGCGCGCGTAGTTGCCCAGGCCGATGAATTGGCCTTGCCCGCCGACCTTGATGTCCTGCAACGACAGCCAGAACGCGTAGCCGAGGGGATAGGCGACGAGCCCGACCACCACGACGAAGGCAGGAAGTGTCAAGGCGTACCCGAGCCAGAAATCTCGTCCCAGCCGGGAGGTGCGCGGTGCTGCCGAAACAGCTGTCCGTTCCGCTGTGCGCAGAAGTGCCATGGTGTTCGACCTTTCGAACACTCCGCGTCGTGACGCGGATCTGACGTTGGTAGGTACCCCTAGAGTAGCAGACCCCCACGGAGTACGCAAGAGGGGGTGCTGCAGTGACACCATGCACGAGTCAGTGTTTCGCGAGACAGGGAATGGGAACGC
>DAOTYK010000440.1:0-2204 GCA_034434855.1 Thermomicrobium sp. | reverse complement strand
GTGCTGCCCGCAAACGAGCGAGGGTCGAGTCCCCTGACCCGACCCTCGATGCGGTCTCTCGAGCGTCGCTCGGCGGGTAACGTCACGCTTGCAGGTGCGACGCTTCCGCGTGCAGTGTGCGCGGTACCTTCGGCGGCAAACCATGTTGGCGCGCGAGTGCGTCGGCCTCGTCGCGGCTCAGCACCCCGGAGTCGGTGAGGACCTTCAACGCACGCGCGAACGACGCGAACCGCGCATGCAACGCGGCGAGCGGCTTCTGCGACTGCACCCGCCAGACAACTGGTTGAATCGCGACCAATCGGTCGTCGCGACGAACCGCGACCACCGTGATACCGCCGATACCCTCTTCGCCGTCCCGGAATTCATGGGCGACGACAATGGCCTCGAGGTTGGCAAGCGTATGCTTGTATTCCACATGCACCTCCTTGCTCCACTCTATAGTATAGCACATGAAGCACGAGATTGTCAAGTGAGCAGACGGGAGTACAGCGGGAGCTCGGTCGAGCAGACACGAAACTCCTGCGCTGATTTCGACAGTACCGATGAGTGCTCGGAATTGGTGCATCGACGCGCCTCCAGAGCGCGCGAAAGGCATTGCGACAGTACCCAGGAGGGCGAGAAACGCGCGAACGGCTCGGGGCGGAACGCAGTCGGCGTCGTCTCGGCAGGGCCGATGAGGGCGAGAGACGTGCCACGATCGGTCGGGTGACGCAGGAGACGATCGAGTGTCGACAGGACAGGACCGATGGGGGCAGGAAACGATCCCGGGTTGGCGGATCCTCACGCACGAGAAATGTCTTTCGGCACGACCGATGAGGACTCGAACGGCGCAAGGACGATCCAGAAGGGATCCTCTTGCGTCGTGGCGACAGTGACGCTGAGGGCTCGCAACCGTTTCCCTCAGCTGTTCGGCCATCACCTGCCGGGCTTTCGAGAGTATCGTCGAGGACCGAAAACGCGGGATGCTGGAGCAAGCCGGGCGCGGGGAACCCGCTTCGACAGTGCCTTCGAGAGCTGGGAACGTCACGGGTGATCAGCGCGCGGAGCACCGCATCCTGCGTTTCGGCGGTCCGTTCGAAAACGCCAAGCGCGCCAGAGCCGATCCGTCGCGTCGCCGAGCATGCGACCGGCGACCCGCGTTCCGTGGTCCGATGCGCGTTCGCCCTCTCTGAAGGGAGCACGATCTCCCTGCGCCGGTGCCTCAGCAGCGGCACTCCCGGCCCCGTACGACTGCACCGGGTGTCCCGGTGACCACCGCGCGCAGCGCATGGCGCGGCCCTCCAGTGCCCCGGGAGCCCACGGGCCAGTTGACAGCAGGCGATGTGCCGTGTACGCTTTCTTCGGTGAACACGTTGGCGGGTGGTGAAACGGTATCACAGGGGCCTTTGGAGTCCTTGTTCCAGGTTCGAATCCTGGCCCGCCAGCCGGAGGCATGCGAGAGCGTCTCGCAGCATGCCTGATCGATCAGCGACGGTGGACGAGAAGTCTGACAGCACGCAAACGACGCCGGCCGAGCCGCTCGCAGCCGTGGTGCTTGCGGGAGGGCTCGGGACACGGATGCGTTCGCGCCTCCCGAAGGAGTTCCACCCCCTCGCCGGTCGACCCCTCCTCGGTTATGTCCTCGATGCCGTCGCGGTGCTCCCGGTTGCCCAGCGGATCCTCGTGGCGAGCCCATCGAAGGTGGCACTGTGCTCCCAGTTCTGTACGGAGTGGGAAATCGCGCTGCAGGAGGAACCGTTGGGGACAGGGCATGCACTGGGTCGCGCATTGCCGTTGTTGCGCCCCGAGATCCGGTGGGTCCTGCTCGTCTTCGGTGATCACCCGTTGCTCAGGGGGGAAGATCTAGCACGGTTGGTAAACGCAGCCATGCACCAGCGCCCGCTCGCGGCAGTGCTCACGACGATGCTCCCCGATCCAGCAGCCTACGGGCGGATCCGGCGTGATCCGGACGGGCGCGTGACGGGCGTCGTCGAGGCGCGCGAGGATCCGAACCGTTACAGTGGGCCGGTCGAGGTGGCGAGCGGCGCGACGATCTACTGGCGCGCGTGGCTCGAGGACGCCTTGCCTCGACTGCCCCGGAGTCCCTCCGGCGAGTATTACCACACCGCGCTCGTCGCGTTGGCAGCGGCCGAGCGCCCCGGTCAGGCGGTGATCACGGTCGTGGCTCCCCCGGAAACGGCGCTCGGCGTGAATGACCGGGTCGA
>DAOTYK010000439.1:0-1971 GCA_034434855.1 Thermomicrobium sp. | reverse complement strand
GATCTCGAGCGTGGAGAAGATCCGGACCGCGTGCTGGAGCGCCTCGATGAAGAGACGCTTCTCGCGGATACCGCCGAGGAAGATGGAAGCAGCGCTACGGAAGAAGTCGATTAGCGATTCCGCCACCATTGCCACGCCAGTAACAAACTTGCGCCGACAATGCTGATAAGACCGAAGAAGAGTAGGGGGCCGATCCAGCGGACGAGCCACTCGGGATGCCAAACGTTCAGCAAGAGACTGAAACTGATCGCTGCTGCCGCGAGCAAGATGGCGACGATAAGCCGGTTGACCATCGTACTCAAGCGCTGCGTCGCGTCCGGCAGCTCAGCGAGGTGCATGGTCACTTCGAGTTCGGCTTGCTCGAGCCGGCGAAGAAGGCGATCGATCCGGCGCGGAAATCCAACGGCTTGGCGCGCACCATCCTCGAGCATGCGGGCCACCTGGGGTAGCCACGACTCGGGGTAGTAGCGCTGCATGAGCAAGCGGCGCACGTACGGCTCCGCGACAAGAAATGGCTGAAAAGACGGATCCAACCGCTGTCCGACTCCCTCATGCATCGAGAGCGTTTTGACGAGAAGGCTCAGTTCGGGGGGAAGCGTCAAACGCCAGCGGCGCATCAAGCGAGAGAGATCGGCGATAACTTCGCTGAAGCGATACTCACCGAGCGAAAGACCGAAGTATCGTTCGGAGAGATGCTGGAGCTCGCGGCGCAGGGCTGGTCGATCAGCCTCGTGCCGCACGATTCCGAGTCGGCTGAGGCTATCGATAAGCGCATCGAAGTCGTTACGGATGAAAGCCAGCAGCGCATCGACGAGTTCGGCGCGCACGAAGGGATCGACTCGACCGACCATTCCGAAGTCGTAGACGACGAGCCGACCGTCGGGGAGAACGGCGAAGTTCCCGGGATGAGGGTCGGCGTGAAAGAAACCATGCACGAGGACACAGTCGAGGACGAAACGAGCCGCTCGCAGCGCGAGCGCGTGGCGGTCGATGCGAGCGCGGTCGAGTTCCTCGATGCGATCGATAGGGATACCATCGATTCGGCGCAGCGTGAGAACCGTCTCGGTGGTTCGGTGCCAAAAAACGCGGGGAATGACGATATCTGGCCGATCAACGAGCAGGGTGCGGAAGCGATCGGCGTTGCGTCCTTCCCGGCGGTAGTCGAGTTCGCTGCGGATCGTCCACGCGAACTCGTCGAGGAGACCAACGAGATCGTAGTCGCGGGCGAGTGGACTGTGCCGACTGGCGAACTCGGCAATCTCGCGGAGCAGCGCTAAGTCTTCCTCGATGATCTCGGCGATGCCCGGTTTGCGGACTTTGACGATGACGCTCGTCCCGGTCGGTAAGGTCGCTGCGTGGACTTGACCGATGGAGGCCGAGGCGAGAGGACTCGGATCAAAGGTGGTGAAGAGTTCGTCGAGTGGACGTCCGAAACTTCGCTCGATCTCCGCGATGATCTGTTCGACCGGGATGGCGGGAACACGATCGCGGAGCAGGGCAAGTTCAGCGATGTAGTCCGGCGGCAAGAGATCGTCGCGGGTCGACAAGATTTGCCCGAGCTTGATGAAGGTTGGCCCGAGTTCCTCGAGGGCGAGGCGGAGACGCACTGGAGGGGGGATTTCTGGTCCTCTCTGGGCGCGGCGGAAGCGGGCAGGTATGGGAGCTCCGAGGTGATCGAGCAGCCACCCGAGTCCATGCTTGGAGAAGACCCCTGCGATCTCGAGTACTCGCCGGCGATGGGCGAACATTCGACGCGGAAAGAGCAATCGTGGTGTCACCACTCTACGATGTACCTCCTCGGAACGCCTCCGGGTACGGCATCTTCTCGGCAGTATAATCGCGGATCGGAAAAGCACTCGGGAGGCGAACGATGGTGTATTCGATGCGGCGCGTGGAGCGCTGGGCACGCGATCCCGGGTTGACGGTACGCATGATGGTCGTGCTAGCCGGCTTGGCCTTGCTCTATCTGTT
>DAOTYK010000438.1:0-3911 GCA_034434855.1 Thermomicrobium sp. | reverse complement strand
TAGCAGCGACGGCCAGCTCGACCCGGTACGGATAGAGCGAGGGGAAAGCCGAAGCCATCGCGGCGACACCTGCCGAAATACTGACCGCGACCGTGAGGACGTAATCGCTCAACAGCGCTGCAGCTGCCAACAAGCCAGGAGCGATACCGAGATTGTCCTTGGTGACGATGTATGTCCCACCCCCGTGCGGATAGGCGCGGATCGTTCGACAGTAGGAGAAGAGGACGATCGCCAGCAGAAGCACGATCGCCAGTCCGATCGGCAGAACGAAGGCATAGGCCACTGATCCGGCCAGGACGAGAACGCGCAAGATTTCTTCGGTCGCATAAGCAGCCGAGGAAAGCGCGTCCGACGAGAAGACGGCCAGCGCTTTTGCCTTCCCGATCCGCTCGTGGGCTGCTTCGGTAGTGCGGAGCGGCCGACCGATCAGCGCGCGCCGCAATTGCACCCACGCCTTGCCCCAAACGCTCGCTGGTTCCACCAGCTCGGCTACGAAACGTCCAGGCTCGACTTCCCGGATCGGAAGGTCGCCCGAGGCAACGTGACGAATGAAGCGATCTCCTGGATGGGTACCGGGGATGCTCGTGCTCTTGTGGCTCGACGAACCCGCCTCGCCCGTTTCCCTGGCTCAACCTCGGGGGATAGCAGCCCGTCACCCTGCTCCACACCAGTGCTGGAGTATACGCCCCGACCAGCGATCGGCGAGGGGGACCGATCGAGCGGTGGTACCCTTAACCTGACTATAAAGGCGCACTTGCGCTGCGAGGTGCTGTGATGCTCCTACCGCTGCTCCATACGTGTCCGACCTGTCCGAACGTGCTCGGCATCACGCTCTATCCACCCTCGTTGCTCTTGATCGCCGTCCCGACGATCGTGTATACGATCGCGCTCCGGCGTCTCGCGCAGCGAGGACGTCCAGCACCGACGAGTTGGGTGATCGCGTTCTACGCTGGCATGCTGAGTGCCCTCATCGCGCTCGCTGGACCACTCGATACCTGGAACGACGAACTCTTGACGATGCACATGGCTCAGCACCTCGTCCTCATCCAGATCACCGCTCCCTTGCTCCTCCTCGGTCGCCCAGTGCAAGTCGTCTTGCGGGCTCTGCCGCCGCAGCGGGCTGGTCTCGTGACGCGCCTTCTCTTGCGGCCGATCTGGTCACGCCGCATGCTGGACTTTCTCACCAGGCCGCTCGTCGTGACCGGCCTGTCCATCCTGGCCCTCGTCGTCTGGCACTTCCCCGCCCTCTACGAACGAGCCGTGCTCCGCCAGTCCGTGCACGATCTCCAGCACCTGAGTTTCTTCGGAACAGCGCTCCTTTTCTGGTGGCCGATCATCGATCCGGTACCGCGGCACCACCGGGTCAGCGGGCTGTGGGCGAGTCTCATGGTTTTCATCACTGCCGTTGCGAGCACCGTCATCGGAGCGATCCTCACGCTGGCCGATGAGGTTCTCTACGAGCCGTACCGGTATGCTGCCATGCCGTGGGGGTTCACTCCGCTGGTCGACCAACAGGTCGCTGGGCTCCTCATGTGGATCGGCGGCGGGACACTCTACCTGGTCATCATTCTGATCTTCCTGGCCCGCTGGCTCCTGCAGGAGGAAGGACGCCGGGTGGCGAGCGAGCCGGCTAGCTGAGACTCCTCAGACGCCACACGGCTGCCCCGCCGACTCGCTCTCACAGGAGCACACCGGCTCGTCAGCTCGGTCGGCACAGCACACGTCCTGCTCGGCTTTCGTGGGGCGCGGCCATGGGCACGCTGGCCCGGCGGTTTCGGGTACCGGGCGGAGGCGGGCCGGTTCGGGGCCACCAGCGAAGAGAAGGGGCCGCTTTGCGATGGCCGTCGGGTGATCGGTTTTCCCCTCCGGCACGCCAGGCTCCGAACAGCATGCTTCTGCTTTCGCGCCGCCGCACACACCGGTAGCAGGAAGCCGCAGCTCGACGCGGCGCGCAGCCTCCCAGTCACCGGCCAGCGCCGCGACGATCGATCGGACTTGCTCATAGCCAGTCCGGAGGAGGAAAGTCGGCGCCCGCCCATAGCTCTTGAGTCCGACGATGAAGAAGTCCGGTTCCTGCGGATGGGTGAGTTCCTCGACTCCATGGGGCGGTACGGTCCCGCAACTGTGGAGAGCAGGATCGATCGCTGGAGCGAGCGCGATGGGGGCCTCGACGACCGGGTCGAGCGCCAGCCGAAGTTCCCGGAGCGGTTCGAGATCCGGCCGATACCCTGTGGCGCAAACGATACGGTCGACTGGAGGCAGCGTTCGCTCGCTTGCGAAGGCGACGATTCCCTCGCTCGTGCGCTCCAGGCGATCGACGAAGAAACCGCGGTGGAGCACGATCCGATCAGCCTCGAGTGCTGCAGCGAGACGCTGACCGAGGCGCCCTCGCTCTGGCAACTCGTCCTGGAGGCTTCCCAGCCGGCCAGCGAGCGAGCGGCGCCGAATCGCCCAGTGCACGACAGTGCCTGGTTCCTGCTCAGCCAGACTGACGAGATCGAGGAGGGTGCCGAAGGCCGAGTGCCCTGCGCCCACGACGAGGATCCGTGCACCGGCATACCGTGCCCGATCTCGGCCGAGCACGTCCGGCATACCGTAATCGATCGAATCAGTACACGCTCGCTCGCCGAGTGCTGGCCAACCGCTCGCGCCGAGGGGATTGGGAATCGCTCCCGAGGCATCGAGGACAGCCCGGGCGAGGAGTTCCTTCTCACCGGTGGGTGTCGTCACTCGCACGACGAAGGGGCGGCCAGCTCGATCGTGCCCGGACAGCTTGTCACGCCCGAGGCGACCGATGGCAGTCACCCGATGCGAGAAGCGGAGAGCGGGCCGGATGCGTGGGTGTCTGGCCAGTGGTTCCAGAAAGCGAGCGATGAACTCGCCACCAGTCGGGTAGTTCGCGGGATCGGGCGAGGACCACCCCTCGCTCGTCAGGAGGCTCACCGCGACGGGATCGAGATCGAAGCGCCACGGAGAGAACATCCGCACATGACTCCAGCGACGGACCGATGTCGCGATGTTCGGGCCAGCTTCGAGAACGAGAAACGGAAGTCCCCGCTGCGCGAGGTGAGCAGCTGCCACCAAACCGATCGGTCCAGCACCGACCACGACGACGGGCAAGGTCTCCTGGGCAACCATCCTCGTGCCTCCGTCACTCGAAACAGTCATCCGCGAATCGCTGCTCCAGCGTGCGCCCCGCGTCCCGATCGAGAAAGAAGCAGCGTACCGAGCGCCTCGAGATACGCCGTCGGCCGCTGATCGGGTTCCCCTCGACGGACGCGCGAGACAACAAAACAGTCAACCAGCATGGACGGACTCGATCCACGAACGGGATCGATCTCGCCCCGACGACGTGCACCGGTGCAAACGCAACACCAGCCCGCGGGAAACCCCCGTTTGCAGATCTCCGGAGAGCGGAGGAGAGGCAAAACCGCACTCCCGAACCGGGCAAGCAGGTGCGAGCGATCGCGTCCGTCCGATTTCCCGTTCGGGCGAGGGAGGATGCTTCCCGAGCGGCCTGGACCAGCTGAGCCTCGCAGCATCGTATCGACGATGGTCGATACAAATGCGCCGGAACGAGGCATCCATATCGATCGTCCTCCTCACGCCTTGACCGGCCGGCGAATCGCTTCACTGAGGCGCTCGAGCAAGAGGCGGGCGAGTGGTGTCGCCTGATAGTACGCCCAAGTACCGCGTCGTTCGACCGTCACCAGTCCTGCCTGGCGCAAGAGGCGTAGGTGATGAGAGACTGTCGGTTGGCCGACCGGCACCCGCTCGACGAGGTGACAGACACAGAGCGGCTGGTTCTGCTCGACGAGCAGCGTGAGAATCTCCAGGCGCGTCTCGTCAGCCAGCGCCCGGGCGAGTTGCGCCAGCTGTCGAGTCGGCAGCGCGGATCCGGTAAGGGGTCG